>NZ_SPPB01000031.1 GCF_004570605.1 Granulicatella sp. WM01
TGAAATAGTATAGCCCTCGTTTAATAATATTTCAATTTGACTTCTTTCTTTATCACTTAAGTGTTTATAGTGTCGTTTTGTGGTATAATGTACTTCAGACATGAAAATCTTCCTATCTATTTGGTTTGGCAACTTTAGTATAGCTGATTTTCATGTTTTTTTGTTTATTTTTATTTGTTGCACTTCATTTTACAACACGGGGTCTATTTTTTACTTAAAAAAATTAAAAAATCTATATTGTTTTATTCTTTCACTTATGGTACAATCACCATAGTAGAGAAGTTAAAAAGCTCTGCTACTAATAGAGATTAGAAAGTTCTAAAGAATTTCAGTAGTTCATGTATTAGTTTAATAATTGCCGTTATCAAGTTAATAAACTTTTGAAAGTCTTCGGACTTTCTTTTTTTTGTGTTGTCTATAACATCGCATTATCTCACCGTTGGTGTTCCATGTTGTCTTTTTTCTTTTTTCATGTTATAGTATAGATAAGTTAAAGGGTTGAGCGAACAACCCCCTAACTTTTAAAGTGTTAAGAATAACGGGTTAACGTTTTGAGTATCTCAACAACCAACTTTATTATCTCGGTTATAATTGGCGTTATAACTTTGATAATGTTGAGAAGTTCAAGGCGTTTTTTTGTACGCTCTTGCTTTATCCTGTTTAACCGTGTCATCTTATCACCTCCCATCTATTTGGGAGTTAGTCGGTCGCCAAAACCGACTACATTTATATTGTATAATGATGTTGTAAAAGTATCAACGCTTTTTTATAAATTTTTAATACTATAGATAAGGAGTGAAATTATGCTAGAGAGAATCATACAACTTGGTGCTTTGGGTATACTAAATTATTTTATATTAAATAGGACGGACGTTATAAACTTTAATAAGAATAGTCAACAATTGGAAAAAATGGCAGTAGTAGCGTTTTTTACTGGGCTTAACTATTTTATATATGATAGTTTGATAGTTGTTAGTAACATATACCTAAAAATGTGTATAGTCTTTGTGGTATCTTTTTCTATAACTTTTTATTTTGTGCCATTTATTAAAAAGAAATATATCTCGCTTGAAAGGGAAAAGGGGTATACGTTTGATAATAGAACCGTTAAGGATAGAGCGTTGAGCGAGTATGATAATCAGCCATACATTTATGTGTATAACTTTAATAATGAACTTATAGAACATGGACGATTATGGCTATATGCTAACAAGTCGGACGAATACAACGAGATAGCTCTTGTAAGGCTGAAAGGCATGGAAAACTTAACGGTTGATAAACTCACAGAGTTTTATACATGTGATATTATTATAGATGTAGATAAACAACTCAAAATGTATATTATTCAGGAGTAGGAGTTGGTTTGGGTGGTGGAGTCGGTTTTGGTTTGTTTCCTTTGTTATCTCTTGTTTGTTTCATGTGTTACCTCTTTCGTTGCTCAACACTCTATCATCATAAATAATAACATAAAGATTAATAAGAATGGTAAACCAATCAGTTGTAAGAATTGATTGGCTTTTTTTATACACAGATATGATGATATGAATAACAAACAAGAATAACATGACAAGATAAACCACGTATACAGTGTGTGAAATAGAACAACGAAAAGAATAATATATAAAGTTTACCAAAAATAACAACATAGGGGAGTGCCCTGGTATTCTCACACCTATCCAATGTGTAAGTTGATATACCCCCGTCAAAAATCACTGTGATTATATCCGTGTAGACCGCGTCCAGCCTTTCCTCGTACAAAGTCCGTTTTAAATTTTTTTTTAACCTGTAAGAAATTTTAAAAAATTATGCTATTAGAAAGGGAGTGATAATTGTGGCAAATACACCAGTACCAATAGATTTAGCTTTATTAAATGGGAATACTGCAAAAATTTCAAAAGAAGAAATCTTGCGAAGAAAACAATCAGAAAAAGCGTTAAAAGTAGCTAAAGACAAGCTAAAACCACCTATCTGGTTGGGGAAAATAGCTAAAAAAGAATTTAAATACGTTGTTAATGAAACGGATACTATTGATTTGTTAAGTAATTTAGACCTCCATGTCTTAGCGATTTATTGTAACGTCTATGAGCAATATGTTAGATGTACAAATCGTATTATAAATGACGGCATTATGGTAGAAGCCAATAAATCATCAGAAACAGTTGTTGCGGCGCACCCATTATTTGTAAAACAAGATAAGTTGTTTGACCAATTGAGAAAAATGCAAACAGATTTGGGGTTATCTCCTTCAGCAAGAGCAAGATTAGCTATGAAGATGACTGTAGAAGATAAAGAGGAAGGAGAGTTTGACGATGTATGACAACGCTTCGTGAAATGCTGATTGATTATTCTAATCAAGTAATTTCAAATGAGAAACATCACTGCCAAAAAGAACGTTGGGCAAATCAAAGATTTTTAAGAGATTTGCAAAGAGAAAATACTGATGATTTTCCATATATCTTTAATGAGGATAAAGCCTTACGGTTTTTAAACTGGATGAGTAAGTTCAAACATTCTAAAGGGAAATTAGCCGGGCAATATATCAATCCAGCCCCCATACAAATTTTTATTTTTAGTAATCTCTATGGGTGGATACATAAGGATACAGGATACAGACGTTTTAAAAAATCCTATTGGCAAGTTGCACGTAAAAATGCAAAAACACAGTCTATGGCATGTGTTGGGAGTTACGAGGCTTCTGCTTTTGGGGAAGCCTACTCCGAGGTTTATATTGGTGCTACCAAGTCTGACCAAGCTAAATTACTTTGGAATGAAACAAATATTCAAATCAGCAAAAGCGAATTTTCTGATAAATTTAAAGTAAGTTATGGGAAAATTACGCATATCAAAAGTGGGGGCTTTATTCAAGCGTTGTCCAAAGATAGTGGGAAAACAGGAGATGGATTTAACCCACAAGCTGGGTTGATTGATGAATATCATGCACATAAGACAACGGAATTATATGATGTTATTGACTCTGGTATGGGAGCTAGAACGCAGCCATTACTCAATATTATTACAACAGCAGGATTTGAATTAACAAATCCCTGTTATGCTATAGAGTATCAATATGTTTCTAAAATATTAAATCCACATGATGATATTGAAAATGAAGAATATTTTGTTATGGTCAATGAATTAGAAGCTGGAGACGATATTAAAGATGAAGAAACATGGATAAAAGCTAATCCTATTGTGGCTACCCATGATATTGGAATGAACTATTTAAGAGGGCAACTTAAAATAGCTTTAGATGTCCCGGAAAAAATGCGTAATTTCTTAACTAAAAACATGAATATATGGGTAGATATGCCAGAAAATGGGTATATGGATATTACCAAATGGGATAAAAATAGTGTGGACAATGAAACGTTAGAAAAAGCTATAAAAACAGCTGATAATTGTTATTTAGGGGTGGATTTGTCCATGACTACTGATTTGACTAGTATTTCCTTAGTAGCCGAAAAAGACGGTAAAAAGTATGTTAAACAATTATCTTTTATGCCAGAAGAAAAGTATTACGAACGAATGAATACGGACAAAGTTCCGTATGATTTATACGTAAAAGACAGTTTACTGATTTTAACAGAAGGTGCAGTTGTTGATTATAGTGTTGTAGAATCATATATTTTGAAATGGTGTGAAGAATATCCTGTTAAAATGGTTTGTTTCGATAAATATAATGCCGTAGGTATGATGGTTAGTTTATCAGCAAAAGGAATAAATGCTATAGAAATTCCACAGACGATTATTCATTTGTCTTTGCCAACCAAAGAATTTAGAAACGAAGTTTATAAAGGGAATGTTTATCATAATGGGGACAAACTATTAAAAAGAGCCATTTTAAATGCTAAGACGAGAGTTGATGATCAAGAAAATATTATGATTAGTAAAAGAACAAGCAATGGACGTATAGACCCATTAGCGAGCGTTTTAAATGCATTTTCAAGGATTTTGAGTGACGCACAAGAGGTAGACGCTAATCTCTACTATAGTAGTGCAGATTTTTCATTTTAGAGGAGGTGATAATAGTGAAGATAGTAGATTGTGTTGTATTTTTGATGTATATGCTAGGGTTTATATGTGTTTTTTATGCGTGCTATTCTGTTTTTCCACCTCTTGCTTATCTTGTGTCTGGCTGGGTGTTTATTCAATTAGCAAGTAACCTATTGAAAAATAAAGGAGGTGAAAAATGATGAGGAATATAGTTGATAAACTTTTTAGGTCATTTGTTCCGGCATCTCATAAAGATTATAATTTGGCTGAACAGTCTAAAGGAGTTGGCTTTCAGTATCTTTTTGATATTTTAGGGTTAAAGGATAGTGCCAAACCAACCGACTCTACTGCTCATTTATTTAATGATATTTATGCGTGTGTTAATGTATTGAGTGATGATATAGCCAAGTTACCGATTAAAGTGTTTAAGAATGTTGACGGGCAAATACAAAAAGAAAGCAATCATCATATCCAGTATTTGTTGGGGGTTAGACCTAATCCTTATATGACACCTTTTTCCTTTAAGAAGATGATTGTCACTGATTTATGTTTTGCTGGCAATTTTTATGCATTAATAGAATATGATAAGAATGGTAAAACAACGGCATTACACCCGTTAACTGCTACAAATGTTCATGTGGTTGTTGATGTGGATAGTCACACATTTTATTATGAAACGATGTATAAAAATAAGCGTGTTCGTCTACAACCTTATGAAGTGATTCATATTAAAGGAATGTCAAGAAACGGATATATAGGGATTAGTCCTGTGAGAGTTATTTCAGAGCAAGTGCAATCCAATAAAGCAGCTTTAAAAATGAATCAGAAAATTTTAGAAAGTGGAGGAACTCCACAAGGCATTTTAAAAATGTCCTCTTCTTTAAATCAGGCTTCTAAGAGTAATATTAGGGAACAATGGAAGTTGACTAATTCTGATGAAGCAATAGCTATTTTAGATAACGGTATGGAATATCAACAAATTGGGGTTTCTCAAGCTGATTTACAGTTTTTGGAGGGACAAAAATTTAATCAGCAACAAATTGCAGCCGTTTATAAAGTGCCATTGCATAAAATAAATCAGCTTGACCATGCAACGTATACGAATATTGAAAGCCAGTCTATTGATTATGTGAAAAATACTTTACAGCCACTTGTTGTACAAATAGAGGAAGAATTTAATTACAAACTTTTTCTAAAAACCAAAGATGATATAGGGTGTTACACAAAATTTAATATGGATAGCGAGTTGCGTGGAACAAGTAAAGACAGAGCAACTGTTCAAGAGATTAATATTAGGTCGGGAGTTAAGACAGTTAATGAAGTTAGAACACAAAATGAAGATAGTCCTTATGATATATCTTACGCAGATGAACCGATGATGACATTGAATTATGCACCAATGGGAACTGTGGCAGAAGTTGCGAAATCTCGAGTAGATAATCATGGACTATTTGTGGCAACGAAAGGGGGTGAAACAGATGAGCAAGGTAATGGAGAAAAGAGCGATACTAACTAATGTTGAAATCCGTTCAGGAGATGAAGGGGGGTTACCTACAATAGAGGGGTATGCTTTAAAGTTCAACAGAAATAGCGAAAAGTTGGGTTATTGGTCGCCGTTTATTGAGCGGCTAGACCAAAATTGTTTAGATAAAACAGATATGTCAAACGTTGTCGCTCTTGTTAATCATGATGAAAACATGACTTTGGCAAGGACGGGTATTAATTTATCTCTTGAGGTTGATAATATCGGTTTGAAATTTAAATTTACTCCAACGGATACAAGCTATGCAAGAGATTTAATTGCTAATATGCAAGCGGGAGTTATTAATAAATGCTCTTTTGCGTTTACAATTCCGGACGATGATACTGCTGAAACATGGGAGAAATTAGAAGAGGGTACTTATCTCAGAACCATTCATCATATAGATAAAGTGTACGATATTTCGGTTGTGACTAATCCGGCTTATGAAGATACTGAAGCTGTGGTAGGACAGCGTGGTCGTCATAAAATTGAACGCTTACTGATTGATGATAAAGATGAATTGGAGGAGCGAGAAAAATTAAATTTACAAATTGAACTATATCGTTAAAAAAGACTTACAAAAAAACATGTAGGTCTTTTTATTTTATAAAAATTAAGGAGGTTCATTATGAACGAAAAAGAATTAAGAGCATTATTAACAGAAAGTCTATCAGACTATGAAAAAGCGTCTGAAAGCAATGCACCGATTGAGGAATTACGCGAAAAAGCTGAAAAAGTTAAAGAATTACGTGGAAAATTAGATTTAGCAATCGAAATGAAACATATCATTCCAGAAAAAACGGAAGATGTTGTAGAAACAGATGAAAAGCGTTCTATTTCAGATTTGTTAGATGATGATATTGAAAAAGAATATACAGCAACATTCTTACGTGCTTTAAGAAAACCACAGAGCCTTACTGAACGAGATGAGCAAATTTTTGAACGTATGAAACACATTAGAGCACAAGACGTTCCAACAGCAACACCTTATTTCCAATCTTCTGTAGAAGATAACGGAGGTCTGATTGTCCCTAAAGATGTTGAAACGAGAATCCATGAGTACAAACGGCAAATGGAGTTCGATTTGTCTACCTTGGTGACAACAGAGATTGTTTCTTCCCCAACGGGTGTTCGTGTGTTTGAGAAATTAGCAGATATGGTTCCTTTTGCTGAAATTAGTGAATGGGATAAAATCGAAGATATTCCTTCGCCACAATTTGAGAAAAAAGAGTATTCTTTAAAAGATTATGCTGGAATTTTACCTATTCCACGTAAATTAATACAAGATACAGACCAAAATCTGTTGAGTCATGTGGCTAAATGGATTGCTAAAAAAACACTATTAACACGCAATACGGTTATTTTGAATGTTTTAGCAACATTTAATAAACGTCAAAAAGCAATTGGTGTAACAGATGATTTGAAAGACATTTTAAATGTTGAACTAGATGGGGCATTCTCTACAACGGCAGTTATTGTGACTAACCAAGATGGGTGGAATTGGTTAGATAAGTGTAAAGATGAAAATGGAAACTATTTAATTCAAAAAGATGTAACAGGTAAAACACCGTATACTATTTTTGCACGTCACGTTGTAGTAGTCCCTAATCGTACTTTGAAATCAAATGGTAAAAAAGCACCAGTATATATCGGAGATTTAAAAGAAGCATTAATCTTGTTTGACCGTAACGTATATGAGGTAACCGGAACAGAGATTGGTGGTAAATCATTTGAACGAAATTCATTTGACATTCGTGTGATTGACCGTTTCAATGTAGAAAAATGGGATGAAGGTGCAGTTATTGTCTCAGAAATTGATACATCTAAAGCACCGACCTTACCTTCAACAACAAGTAAATCTGGTGGGGGAGCATAGAGGTAAATGATGAGAAAAGTCACGCAAGAACTGGTATCTGTTGAAGATGTTCTAATTGCTCAAAAGTATGAAGAAGATGAAGCACCGTTTATTCAATCGTTGATAGACGGTGCAGTGGCTTTTCTTCAAGGAGCAGGTGCTTATCATGAGGATAATGAGTTAACAATTACGGCTATTCATCTTATGGTAGGCAATTGGTTAGAGAATAGAGCGTTAGATTATCGTGAGTATAAGAACACGCACATGTTCCCAATTGGTATTCAAGCTATTATTACACAACTCCAATACGCTGAGTAAACGGAGGTAATATATGGCAAAGAGAGTAAAACCGAGTAATTACACTCACCGTATACAATTTTTCAAGCAAGTGGTTACGTACAATGATGAAACAGGTATGAATGAAAGTCAATTTGTGCCTTGCTTTAAGCGGTGGGCGAATGTCAAAATTATTTTTAGGGAGCAATTAGAGTCTGTTATTAGTGGTGGTAATACATTGCGTAATCGTTTGGAATTAACGTTAAGGTATACCGACATGATAGATAGTACTATGCGATTTTCTTATGGGGATAATCAGTATAATATATCCATTATTGGAGATAAGAGTGGTCTTAGAGAAGAAATAGGACTACTTGGTGAAGCTGTTATAGACGGAGGTGAGTAGCTTGCCAGTACCGACAATAGATATTTCAGGTATAGATGAAATGTTTTCAGTTTTAGATACAACAGTAAATAGGATAAATCGCAGTGTTAATGACATTCTGAAAGAAAGTGCTGAACCGATAAAAAAGAGAATAGAAGAAACTGTTCCAGTAAGTAAGCCAATGAAGCATAGCGATGAGGGGCATGCTGTAAAAGATGTCCATATTACAAACGTTAAATCCTCGCAACATGGTTATGTTAAGTATGTTGATGTTGGATTCCGTGTAACAGAGTGGCGCATGTGGTTTCTTGAGTTTGGTACTATACACATTCAACCTAGACACTATGTTGAACGTGCAGGATTACACTCTAGGCAAAAAGTTTTGTCTATACAAAAAAGAAAACTGAAAGCATTGTTGAAACAAAGAGGTGTATTCTAATGCTTGACTTTAGATTTTTAATACGTAAAGCATTGCTGAGTGACACTGAAATTGTTGACTGGGTTGATAAACCTCATGGTATACCGAATATTTCAGTAAATGCAGTGACTAATGCGGTGTATCCTTTAATTATCTATAGACCAATTTCTGTGCAAGATATGAGGTATGCTGATGATTATGTTGATACATACGAGGCAAGGTGGGAAGTATCGCTCTTTTCTAAGAAAGGTGTTCCACCTAAAATAACTGAAAAAGTTGATTTAGCAATGCGCACAATAGGCTTTGGTTTGTATAATTCTTATGAATTTGTAGACCAAGATACAAAGGTAACACATGTTATCTTAAAATATATGCAAACTTTAGATAGAGAGACTTTTGAATCATTAACGAAAGGCTCTTTATCTTTTTAAAAAATAGAAAGAGGTAGATATAATGGCAAAAAGAATTGGATTACAGGATTTGTACGCATTTCCAATTACGAAAGAAAGTGAAAGTGGAGTTCCAACGTATGGCACACCATTTAGGGTTGCGAAAGCTATCGAGGTGAATTTACAAAAAAACGTGGCAGAAGCAAAAATGTATGCAGATGATGTATTAGATGAATATGTGTCTGAAGTTACAGGTATGACGCTTACGATGAATATCAATGAATTAACACCTGAGATTGAAGCGAAGTTATTAGGGTTAACTGTAGACCAGTTAGGTGGGGTATCAAACGGAATGGACGCCAATGCACCTTATTTTGCAGTAGTCTTTCGCTCTAAACTGTCAAATGGTGGGTATCAATATCGTGTTCTGTATAAGGTTCGTTTCAAACCAACAGATGAAACCTTTAAAACGAAAGGTGAAAATATTGAATTCCAACAACCAACTATTACAGGAGAAGCAACTGTTCGTCAAGATTTAGGTATCTTTGATTACGCACTAGATAATAGCACTCCCGAACGGAAAGCTGTTACAGAAAAATGGTTCACAGAAATTCAAGTGCCTACATCTAATGCTTAGAATGATTTAAAGGGAGAGCATATCTCCCTTTATTTTTTTGTAAAGGAGAAAATATATGGAATTAAAGCTACACATAAATAGTAAAGTCAAAACGTTCCAACTGCCACAACCAACGTTTTTGGTCATGTTGAAAACAGCTGAATTATATAAAGAGCAAGAACAAGGGAATTTTTTAAAAGATAATCCTACAGAAGAAGAACTTCTTGTGGATATGATGAAGATTAGGGATTATATTGTCCTTGCTTTTGGCAATCAGTTTACAGCAGATGAGTTTGATACTGGATTTTGTTCTGATGATATTTTTGATTTTATGACGTTAGGAAGACAATTAATGTCTGATATTGTCGTAAACCCAAAGAAACTAGCCAATCTGGACAAGGAAGTCAATTAGATGAAGAAGACGGAGAAGATGTAGAAACATTTTATAAAGTAATCATGAAATCTTACCAATATTTACAGCAAAAGTATAATTGGACACCAAAGCAGATTGATGAGCAACTGTTCCACAGAACATTTGAAATTGAGCATTTAAACTATGAAGCCAATAAATCTAATAATTTAGGGAATGAGTTGGTGTTTATAGACCAGTTAGGTTTTTAGGAGGTGTTAAATGGAAGAAGTACTTGGTAATCTTAAGATTCGTGTGGGTATGGATACAACCGAGTTTGTCGGTAAAATGAAAACTTTTAAACAACAAATGGCTATCCTAAAAAGCAATATGAAAGAAGCGAAAGACTCCACGACAAAATGGGGTAAAGCTGGAACTGGATTGGCAAAACAAATTGATAACACAAAGAAAAGATTGACGTTATATGACTCTGAATTACAAAAGCACGATAAAATTTTACAAAAAGCTAGACAGACGTTATCGAGTAGTAAAGAGAGTTATGATAAATTAAAACAAGCAAAAGATGCAAATCTTAATCTAACTAGTGAGGAAATTAAAAAGTTAGATGAATTAACTAAGGGGAGAAAAAACGCAACTAAGGCAGAGCAAGTTGCTATGCAAAATATTGCGCGCTTACAAGCTGAAATGGCTGGTGTCAATCGTGAATTGGGAGAATTACAACTTAAATATGCCTTACAGACTGATAAAACGTTAAAAGTTTCTGAACGATTATCTAAAGTTGGTGATAAGACACAAAAATTTGGTAATAGCATGTATAAAGCTGGGAAGACGTTAACAGCCGTTACGGCAACTATAGGTGGTGGAATATTAGGTGTCGTGAAAATAGCTGCTAATTATGAAAGTGCCTTTGCGGGTGTTCGTAAGACGGTATCAGCAACAGAACCAGAGTTCAAAAAAATGAGTGATGGGTTTAGAAAGTTGTCTAAAGAAATTCCAGTTTCAGCAGCAGAATTAGCTAAAGTTGGCGAGAATGCAGGGCAGTTAGGTATTCAAGTGCCTAATATTTTGCAGTTTACGGAAATTATGGCTAAGTTAGGTATGGCAACAAACTTAACGGCTGACCAAGCATCAACATCTCTAGCCAAGTTTGCTAATATTACGCAAATGTCGCAAAAAGATTTTGATAGATTAGGTTCTACCATTGTTGCTTTAGGGAATAATTATGCGACTACTGAAGCAGATATTGTTTCAATGGCTACACAACTGGCTGGTGCTGGACATTCTGTTGGGTTAAGTGAAGCGCAGATATTGGCAGTGTCGGCAGCATTAAGTTCTGTCGGAATTGAAGCAGAACGTGGAGGGTCAACTTTTAGTAAATTGATGATAAACATGAAAGTTGCTACTGAAACAGGCTACCAAAAAGCCCTTGATTTAGTCGATAAAACAGGTCTGAGTATGCGTGAATTAGAATTAATGGCGTCTAATAATTCTAAAAAATTTAAAAAATTGGCTGAGAGTTTAGGAATGACAACAACTGAACTTCAAAAAATCATTACAGCAAGTAATAATTTAGAATCGTTCGCTGAGGTGGCTGGAATGTCTTCGGAAGCATTCAGAGATATGTTTAACAAAGATACTGTAGGGGCTATTGGAAAGTTTGTTGAGGGATTGTCAACGGCTGGAGAAAGAGGAACAACTGCCGTACAAATATTAGATGAAATGGGTGTTAGTGAAATCCGTTTACGTGATACGTTGTTACGTTTAGGTGGAGCTCAAAATCTAATGAATGAAGCAGTTAAAACTGGAACTCAAGCATGGAATGAAAACACTGCCCTAAATAAAGAGGTTACAGAGCGTAACAAGACAGCAGCAAGTAAGTTTGAAATGTTTAAAAACAAATTGATTGATGTGGCTATTGCAGCTGGAGAAAAACTTTTACCAGAGTTAAATAAATTAATTGATAATTCTGATTGGTTAGTTAAGGCTGTTTCGGATATTGTGATGTGGTTTGCTAATCTCGATGAAGGGACAAAAAAGTTAATATTCCAACTGGGGCTTATAGGCCCTCTTCTTATGGGAGTAGGTAAACCTTTGAGTGGTTTTGGAGGACTGTTAAAAGGTGTATTTAGTATTGTTAAGAATTTCAGAACGAATAGTATAACAGAGGGAATAGGAGCGATTACAACTAGTGCAAGTGGAGCAGTATCTGCACTTGGTAATATGAGTGGTGCGACAACTGGCTTAGGGACTGTTATGAAAATGGGAACAGCGTTAATGAATCCATGGGTACTTGGTATTGTCGGTGTTACTGCTGCTGTAGCTGGTGGTGTGTGGGTATATAATGAATTAACGAAAAGTGCTCGTGAAAGTGCAGAAGTCATTGAAAAATGGGGTGTTGATGTAGGGAAAGCAACATCAGATGCGTTAACTAAAGTCGAAGATTTTGGTGTTAAATCACAAGACGCATTAAATCATGCTGTTAAAATTGACGAAAAAAATAGTAAAGACATTTCCAACGCTTATACTGACATGTTTCAGGAAATGGGTAAAATTATAGATGATCAAATTGGGAAAATTGAAGATACTTATTCTAAATTATCTAAAAAGACAAAAAAGTATGCTGAAAAAGAGAAAAATAACCGTATTGAAAAATATAACGAAGCTAAAAATGATATTGGTAAAATAGAGGGTGAAATCAATGCTATTGTTGATAAGGCAGCACAAGAACGTAGACGTTTAAGAGAAGATGAATTAACAACAATTAAACGACTACAACAGGAAGCTAAAGAAATTACTGTTGCAACCTTAGGCAAATCAGCAGCAGAACAAAATAAAATTCTTCAAAATATGTCTGATAGTGTGAAACAATTAGACAAAGAACAGTTACATAACCGAAGAGAGTATTTGAGAGAATTAGCTTCGGAACATAGAAAAGCCTATGAAGAAGAAAAGAATGCTTTGCAGCAGTCTTTGACAGAAGGAATGATTACCCATAAGCAATATTACGAAGGCTTAGAAGAATTAGACAAAGAAAGTTATGAAACGAGAAGAAGACTAGCTATTTCGACTTATGAAACAATGAATGAGTTAATCTCTAGACAAACTAATTCAAAAGTTATTAAATCGTTGAAACAGGAGTTAAGTGATCAACTGGAAAAACTAGGATTTGAATATCAACAAATGGCAGGAGTGATTGAAGAAAATGCCAAAAGTATTGAAAGAAGTAATGACTTATTGACTAACAGTAGTGGGATTATGGCAGATAAGTTGTCTGATAATGTGAAAAGAGCAAATGAACATTGGAATAACTTAATCACTGATGAAGCAACTGGACGCGTTGTGGATAATTTGAGAGAAGTTGTTGAAGAAAGTGTGAAAACACAAGAAGGCTGGGACGCTTTGAGATTTGATATAAAACATGCTGACTTAAAGACAAATGCTAAAGGCATGATAGAAATAGCTTTAAAACAAGTTGGAAAATGGGACGAACTCACGATTGAAGAAAAATCATTTTTAACCTCTACAAATGCAGGAGTCGTTCTTCAAAAATTGTTGGAAACAAGAGGCGAATGGGAATCCTTTTCACCAGAAATAAAGAAAATGATACTTGAATCTAATTTTACTGATGAACAGATGAAATTTATGGATATATACGGCATATGGGGGAACGCTGAATTTAGAGAACAACTAGCCCGAATTGATACGAACTCAGTTGAAGCGAAAGACCAATTTACAGATTTGATTACTAAATGGTCAACTAATCATTTTGATAAAAAAGTTGCTGAAGTTAAAGTTAACCCTAATGATTCAGCTGATATTATTGATAAGATACGAGGTAGGATAAATAGTTTACAAGATAAGACGGTCAATATAAGAACAGTATACGCTAATGAATATTACGAAAAATATAATAGGCGACAATATGCCACAGGTACAAATTTCCACGAGGGTGGATTAGCTATTTTAGGGGACGGTGGACGCAGAGAGCCGTTCTTGACACCTCAAGGATATTTTGGGGTGTCACCGGATAATGATACGATGTATGATTTGCCTAAAGGGACTAAGGTGTGGAGTTCTGTTAATAAATTTCTGAATGTGGCTAAATATAATCCATACCTTAAACAATTTGTAGAAAATATTCCTAAGTTTAAAATTGGTACGGATACTAGCTTTTTAGACTATTTACCGAATAAACCTATATCTAATCATGAACGCAGTTCAGATGTTTATAACATTAATATTTATGGCGAGGGAATGATTGTTAGGGAAGATACAGATTTAAATACTTTAGCAGATAAAATTATAGAAAAAATTGAATTTAAAAAGCGTAGAAAATCTCGGAATAGAGGAGAGGTTGTATGAAGAAAGTGATTATGAAAATAGGAAATATGCGAAGTGACGAATTTCCTACTAAAGTATCAATTTCTAAGCTAGACCGCTTTGTATTTCCTTCTAGTAAAACGAAAGTGTCTGATGATAGGTTATTACATAGGGTATATGTTGAAAAGCATGATGACAAACGCAAGAGTGTTGTAGTAGATTACGAAATTAACATCTATAAGGTTAATCAAAGCGTAATTGACCTTTTTAAAATATGGATAAGTAAAGAGTGTGTTGTGTTTCAGCCAGATATTACAGTGAATAGAGAGTACATAGCGTATTCTTTTGAAATTGTATCCGAAGAACGTTTACCGTTAAATACATATCGTGTTGTTTTACAGGTAAAACATTCTCCAGTATCTACGTCATTATCGGAAAAAGTAGCTAGACAGAGTAACAATACATTATTCTTTCAAAATAGGGGAACAGCTAGAACCTTTCCTATTTTTGAGTTTACAGTAGCGACACCTTTAAAAATGGTCGCTTTTACGCACCCTAACGGAAGAGCTATCCAATATGGATATGAAACAGGGAATACAATTCTTCATACTGGTAATATTGTTAAGATTGATACATCTAATTGTTTGTTGACTGTTAATGGACAGCGAAAGTATGTTAATCCTGCTAGCCGTTCATTTGCGATTGAACCAGGAGACAATACAGAGATAGGGATTAGTGTGAATACTGGGGCTACAATCCCTAATGTTCATGCTAAATTTAGAGAGGTGTTCCTATGATAACGGTTACGGATAGACGATATAACACCCTCTGTCAAGCGTCTTTTGATTTGCCAGAGGGTTTAATCGCTTATGATGATGTATTTGAACAAGATTTAGACACAGCTATTAGTACGTATCAATTCACAGTAGATAAAACGCACGAAGATGTGCAATATATTCAAGTGGGGTGTTATGTATTCGCCAATGATGACGGGAACATTCGTACGTTTGAAATTATGTCCATGGAAGAAAATTCTGATACTAAGACGGTGTATTGTGAAGATGCTGGTCTTGATTTGATAGGTGAGCAACTAGACGCTTTTAAGGCAGATATGGCTCACACTATTCAATGGTACATTAATCAATTTACACAAGATTCCGGGTGGGAAGTTGGTGTAAATGAGTTACCTGATAGAGCATTAAAATTGGAGTGGGAAGGTACAGATAGTGCAACGAAGCGACTAAGACAATTGGCTGGTCGGTTTGGGGTTGAAATAAGTTACAGAGTAGAGCTGCTAAATGGGCGAGTTCATCGCCGTTTGATTGATGTCCAGAGAAAAATTGGACAAGATAGGAAAGTCCGAATGGAATATGGATTTGAAGTGTCTAAAATCAC
The DNA here is from genome assembly GCF_004570605.1 of Granulicatella sp. WM01. GTDB lineage: Bacteria > Bacillota > Bacilli > Lactobacillales > Aerococcaceae > WM01. The sequence continues at coordinate 15,540 of NZ_SPPB01000031.1, forward strand.
TAAAAAATCAAGTATTGAAAATCTAGCAACAGGACTTATTGCTAAAGGTGATAATGTGACGCTAGACGGTTACAACTTTAAAGAAACAGATAGATACAAGTTAATAGGAAATACAATAGTGGATAAAATCGAGGGAGCACGTTGGAGCAGACACCATAATGCTAGTAATGGCTATATTGTTAAAGTGTACGATAGTGAAGCTAAAACACAAAAAACACTTGCTGATGCCGTTGTTAACCAGTTGAAAAAACGAGCTTATCCGGAAATAGAATATACTGTAGACATTGATATGTTGCCGGAAACGTTAAACATAGGAGATACGGTAGCTGTTGTTGACCATGAATTTAAACCACAATTGGTTATTGAAGGACGTGTGATGCAGATTCAGCGTTCGTTTTCAGATAGAAACTTTGGAAAAGTTGTGATTTCAAATATCAAAGAGACTCCGGATAGACTAGATGAAAAAGTGTCTAGGTTAAGTAAGTTGTTACAAGAAAAGTTGTTTGATTGGAATAGTATTCCACCAGTTATGGCTATCACGTCAACTAATGGAACAATTTTTAAGGATAATCATATTCAAACAAAATTAATTGCTCAAGTCACTAAAAACACGATAGATATTACACAACAATTTAGTTTTATTTGGAAGAGAAATAGCCGATATGATACCTCACAAGACAACACATGGAACACACAACATCAGCATCACAGAGGACATGAATTACAGTTATCCATTGCTGACGTTGAACAAGAAGCAACGTTTATATGTGAAGCCTATAAAGAGGATAGTCTTATTGATAAAAAATCAATCGTCATTAAAGATTTTGTTGTTGGGAGATATAAACAGTCTACTGCACCACAACATGCCGAGAACGGCTCTATATGGACAGATACAAGCGTTGAACCTAATGTCTTAAAAATCCTGAAAAACGGCGAATGGATACCTATTGTACAAGACTTAACACAGTACGTTAAGACTGAACGATACGAAACGGATAATGAACAAAAGAAAGAGGAACTCATTATCATTCAACAACGCTATAACAATGAATTGAAAAAAATCATTGATAGCACAAGTGAGTTACAAGCCACTTTAGAAACGAAATTAACCGAAAAAGATTTAGAGGATTTAAGAGGAAAATTAGCAGATACACAGACACGATATGAACAACTCCTACAAGCTCAATCTGTCATAGAGGGATTAGGCGAACGTGTCACAGCCTTTGAAGTGAACGTCCAACAATCGCAAGCCTTGATTAATGCCTTATCAACATACTTTTCGTTTAGTGAAGACGGTGTACTGACTGGGCGAAAAGGAAGTTCCATGCAAACATTAATGACGAATGATAGATTGTCCTTTTTAGACGGGGGAAAAGAAGTCGCTTATATCAGCAATCAACAATTGTATATTCTTAGTGGTGTTTTTCTTGAGACCTTAATCATCGCAAATCATATTATGGAACGATTGGGAACAGATTATACAATCATAAACTGGGTAGGAGGTAGATAATATCGCAACATTTACAACACGAATCAACAATTTAACATTACGTGTAGAATATTATTATACATCACAAAATATATCCAATAACACATCAGAGGTTACGTATCAAGCGTGGCTAGACGCTAGTGGATTTCGCTATTGGAACTTGTATAACAATTCTAATTTGACGATTACGATTGATGGACAGGTTGTTCATAATGCTAACCATAGTTATGATACCAATGCCTCTAACCCGTTCAATTTACATACGGGAACACATCGGGTATGGCATCATTCAGACGGAAATAAATCCTCACATATTAGCGTCAGTTTTGACACACAGACAAGAGGTGTTATGCGACTTGAGGGAACTTTACATCTTCCGACAATTCCAAGAGCAGCAGATGCTGTTCAACTAACAAGTGCAACACGCTATATAGATAGTGCTAAGACGGCAACGTTCAATGTAAAGAGTGCTTCATTCTACAATCATTTAAAAGTTTTGCAAGGGGGAACACACATTAAAGGGATACGCTTAGGGCAACAATCCCAAGGCAATGTTCATGTGCCAGTGACATTATCTTCGTCTGAATTATCAACTATATACAACAGAAACACACAAACTGACGGTGTAACGTTAGAGTTTGTGTTAGAAAGTTTTTCGGATTCTAGTTATGGTACAAAAATAGGCGAAAGTGGAGCGTTATCGGCATGGTACGTCTTTCCAGAGGGGTTGACACCTGCCATAGACAGTTTAGAGATAACAGAATTAAACACAAACGTTGCTAATGTTATATCTAGTGGACATTATGTCAATTTATTAAGCACTATTCGGGTGAGAATGGTAAACGCTAGAGGAACATACGGCTCTAGCATAAGAAATAGTTATGTCCAAGTAGGGAACATCAGACGAAATGGAACAAGCGTTGACATAAATGGTGATGTGGGAAGTGGCACGGTTACTGTTACGGCAACTATAAGCGATAGCCGAGGACGCAGCGCAAGCAGAAGTACAACAATTCAAGTCCTAGAGTATTACAGACCTAGAATACAAGCCTTTTTACCAGCACGTACAGGAAACGGAACAAATAAAGCTGTATTAGCTAATGTGATTGCTAGTGTGAAACCTGTTTATATCAATAACACCAATCGCAATACGTATAGGGTTGTTGTGGAACGTTCAGAACGTAATCACAACATATGGCAAAAGATGTATGACGCAACTGGCACAGTTGAACATATCACGCAAACCCTATCATGTGGAAACGATTATGACCAAGCAAAAGCGTATGATGTCAGATTAACTATTCACGATGCATTCAACCAACAGCAACAAGCGATTGCGACAATTAGTACTATCACGGTTGTTATGGCTTGGGGGAGAAATAATGTAGGCATAGGAAAAATTCCCACAGACGGCAGAACTCTTGATATTGAGGGAAATGTACATACATCACACAAATATTATGTCGATAATAAGCCGATTCAACATTATCAACTCACTAATGACGAGGGAGCTATTAAGTTTACAGATAAGTCCATAAATGATATTAGAGAAACAGGGTTTTATTTCGTCAAAACGGATAATCCTGCACAATCCACGGCATACGGATTATTAAGTGTGTTCTATACTGGTGGGAAAGAAGCCATGCAAGATTATAAAACATACGATGGGTCACGTCATTTTTCAAGGTGCAGTAGTTATTCAACAGGGGAATGGAGTAATTGGGTTGAACTAGCCACAGTATCGTATCCACGTTGGATAAGCACAGGAGTGAGCAATGTGTTTTATAAGGTAGTTGGACATACTGTTCATGTCAGAGGTGGTGTGAAATCGGTTAGTGGTGGAACGTTTAGCGTAGGCTCTGTCCCTAGCCAGTATGTGCCACAAAGACTTATGTTTGTTGTGGCAGAATGGAGTACAAATGGAGATAGAAATGTACATCTTCAAGTTAACGGAACAGGGGAAATGTCAATACTGAATTCAATAGCTGGCATGGCATATTGGTTTGATATTTCTTTTGGCATACAATGATAAGGAGTGACTATATGGCAATACAATTTATAACATCACGATATGATGAAATGTCAAACAAAACTAAAATTTATTTAGAAGATGTGACACCTGATACACAAACTAGTATTCAAGAACTAGCTTTAGGTGACGTCACAAGTAAGAGTGAGCAAGAACAACTGGAACTCGCATTAGAATTGCATTATGCAAGATACTACTCCAATAAAGCAACTAACGAATTAGTGGACACGATTGCTGAAAAATCTAAAATTCTAAACGATTTAATCGGGAAAGCCGGAGAATTGACCAAACAACACGAAACGGCAATGGGGTCTATGTCTGAATTAATGACAGTATTGTTTAATTCGGAATGTCTAATCATTACGGATACTGGAAAAGTTGCATTAAATAATGCAATTCTTCGTCTAATAGGAGAGCAAGATGATTAAGATAGTATGGAGTATATTAAAAATGATGATAACGAAAGGTGGTGACCATATGATGTTTGTAGCGTTAGCCATTAATATTATTAACGGATACATGAATTTTAGCGATTTAAAACCTAAAAAAGTCAAAGCTAAAGTTCAAGAGCAATTAGAACTCCTTGTAACAGATACAAAAGAATTACAAGAACTATTATCAAAATAACATGAAAGGGTGCGATATGCACTCTTTTTAAATTGTGGAGGAAACACTATGAAAAAGAATAGTACGAATTTAAGGCAAGTAAAAGGTGGAAATGTAGTGAAGCAGAATGATATAGCGTCTATCTTTACGTACGAATTACTAAACGCTGAAAATATCAGATGTGATGAATTAAATGGACAAGAAGCAGAGGTCATATTAGTTTCTCACCTAGATGACGGGTCAACAAACATTGCCTATCGTCAACATATCACAGTAGAAAACGGGAGTGTGACATTTACCATTACCCAAAGGCTTGAACCGAGGGTCTATATTGTTGAAGTCAAATGTGGAGGGTATATCTTCGCTTCGAATAATCGTACAACACTTAAAGTGAACCCAAGTGGATTTGAAGAGTCTGTTGTAGAAATCAAAGAAGAATATCTTGCTTATGACACACGCTATATCAACGATAGCACCATTCCAGTAGATGTAGAGGTTGTTGAGCAAGAGGGGGAAGACGGGATAAATCGTGTAACCGTTATTAACGGAGTTAGAACATCAAGTGAAATCATCAAAGACCCAGTTACGAAAGTCATTAGAGTAAGGGTTAAAGAACATATTGCTTATGCCAATATTGTTAAGAAAGCACCATTTTATGAACCCATTGAACAGACTGAAATACTAAGAGTAGAAGAAAACGAACCTGTGTCTGTTTCATGGGAATACTTTGGAACTGTAGAAGCCGGGAAATATGAAGTGACAATTGAAATCAGAAAACTAACAGATAAAGTCACAAACATTAGTTTTGGTTTTGAGGAATTAGGCAAAATGCATAAAGTATTAGATATATCTAGTCAAACCATGACGTATTCTTTCGTGGTTGATTTGGAAGCAACAGTTACATTGATGCATGACATTCGATTTGACCATGACATCGCTCTTGAAAGTTTTAACGCACGTCAAATTGAAGTAACGGATTTGTCGACAACCGATTATGGACAGAACAGTATCGGAACAGCACAAACACGTACACAAGACATCGAATTATTAGTCACAAATTATGAATGGAAAACGAGAGAGTAGCACGAGCTACTCTTTTTTTAGGAGGTAAAACAAATGTTTGGAATTTTAAAGTATTTAGATGAAGTAGCAAAAAATGAAAAAAATTAGAAAAAAGTAGTAGGTGCTAGTCTTTTTGTTTTATAAAACTTGAAAAAATAAAAAAGGTGTTGACAATCATACGTACTATGCGTATGATTATATATGTAAGGAGGTATAGTGCTATGCCGCTTACAGGAAAAGAAATGATAAAAATTGCCAAAAAGCATGGTTGGGTAGAAATTCGACAAAATGGTAGTCATCATCATTTCAAAAAGGAAGGTGTTTCGCATATCGTTACTATTCCAGTTCATGGTAATAAGGATTTAGGGAACGGTTTGGAACAAAAAATATTGAAAGATTTAGGGTTGAAATGACCCTAATCTTTCTAATATAAGGAGATGCGTATACTATGTTAAAATCATATCCAGCTTTATTTCACAAAATGAATAACGGTTTTTGGGTCGAAATACCAGGTTTTGGTGGTGGTACGCAAGGAGAAGATATTGAGGAAGCTATCCAAAATGCAATACACATGTTGAGTAGTGCAATAGCGATACATATGGATGAAGGTATTCCACTCCCAAAAACTGAAGACATTAATTCTTTTAATATCCAAGATGGCTTTGTAACAATGATACAAGCTAATCCAGTGCCTTTTTTAAAAAATGGTAAAACAGTTAGAAAAAATGTTACTGTACCAGAATGGATAGTTAAAATGGCAGATAAAACTAACGTTAATTATTCGGAAGTGTTGACAAATGCATTACGTGAAAAATTAAATGTTTAAAAGCATAAAAGATTAGCATGAATTTGCTAGTCTTTTTGTTTTATAAAACACCAAAAGGACGTGAAACCTTTAGATTATTGTTATAAAACACAAAAATAGCGTGTAACAACGCTATTTTTTATTTAGGAGGTAAAACAAATGTTTGGAATTTTAAAAAATTTAGATGAAGTGGCAAAAAATGAAAATAGCCAAGCACTCTATTTACTGGCACTTTTGGTTGTTGCCATGATTATAGATTTTCTCATGGGGTATTTAGCTGCATGGATAAATAAAGAAGTGGTCAGTAAAAAAGGGGTTGAAGGCATTATTCGAAAAGTAGCCAGTATTGTGTTGTTATTATTGGCTATACCAGTTGCTCCAATTATTCCGGGTGGCGTAGGAACGGCAGCCTTATATGTGTTGTATTTTGGATACTTAATCATGGAACTATCTTCTATTGTGGAGAACTATAGAAAACTTGGCTTAACTCGTGAAGCGAGTTTATTGGTTAAGTTTTTCGGTATGTTGAATAATAAAAAAGAAGATAAAAACGAATAGTAGTTTTGTCAAAAATCATCGTAGGAAGTTAACAAACTCTAATAAAAAGCAACGGCATACAAATTATTGTAGGAAGTGTTGCTCACTAAGATAAGAAAACAAGGGCAAGTGTATCATTTATCTAACTTAAAGAAAGAGGAATAGTACTATGTATCAACATTTTATATTAATTGCTAGTGTGTATACTAAAGGGGCTCGAGTA
>NZ_SPPB01000032.1 GCF_004570605.1 Granulicatella sp. WM01
ACGAGGGACTAATGAAAATCACAATGGTTTAATTCGAGAATTTTTACCGAAGGGAAAATCATTTAATTTAGTACCTATTCAAATGATAACAACTATACAAAATGCGTTAAATAATAGACCTAGACGTATACTAGACTATGATACACCTCATACTATGTTTAATCGTTTGTGTGCAACGACATAAACTATAACAGAATAGGTGTAACCGTAAAGGCTCGCTACGCTAATACCTTGACCGTTACACCTATTCCATTACAAAACAACTATGTCGCACACAGACATAGACTGTGACTTTAGTATTTTTCATGTACTGTTGCACTTGGCTTTACAATTCGAGAAGATGATTTTTATAATAATTTAGATGTAATAAAGTGTTTTGGAGAACTTGATGTTTCCTCAATTATAGAATATCAAGACGAAAAAGAAAATATTATATGTACTGCTCATTTAGAACTAAGTCAATCGGGTATTTCAAGAAGATCATGGTTTGATTTACCTGAAGATACATACAAAGGAAATGGTCGTATCCGTCATGAGATGTTTAACATTACTGTAGGACCATTGTTGAATATTAAAGTTTTGAGTTTTCAATCTACAGAAGTAGGAGAAGGAGATATAACTGACAACAGTGTAGGAGGATTGAATCATTTTGAAATATTAGTTTTTAAAAATAGTGCTATTATTGGTGGAGTTCCTTTTGAAAGAATTTTGTTAGATGACGTCCCTAAAAATGATAAACTCTATTTTGGGCAAAATGAACAAGCACGTTTTAAAATTTTAGACGATTTTATATTAGGTTTGCATTCAAGTAATTCTTTAGAAAAACATCAAGAATCAATAGAAATACTAAGTAATATGTATAAACTAATGTCCAAAAGGTTTAACACAGAATTCAGATATGCTGTAGAAATTTTGATTGAACACCACAATAAATTTTTAATATGTAAAAGACAATCACATTTGAAGATTGCTCCAAACATTTGGAATGTACCTGCAGGAAAAGTTAAAGAAAATGAGGGAATCGAAGAAGCCTTGCTCAGAGAGGTAAAAGAAGAAACAAACTTAGACATCTCTAATGTAGAGTATATAGATTATCATTTTATCAATAAAAAGCATAAGCGAATTGTATTTACATATTATACTAAGGTAGAAAAAATTGAGAATTTTATTTTGGATAAGACAGAATTTTCTGAGTCTAAATGGATTAGTGCTGAAGAAGTAGATGAAATCACCTCTCTTCCTGACTATTTAAAATTCCACATTAAGAAATTAGGAGGTCTGTTATGAACCCAATTTTATTTAAGTTTTATGACCAGTTACGAAAATTTCCTAATCACTATATTTTATACTCTAATAAACAAAAATACACGATTAAAGATATCGAAAATTTTTCAAATAACATAGCTAATAGAATACACAAAGTCGTTGAAACATACATACCTTTCTATATAAAAAATGATTCTTTTCTACTCCCTGTTATTCTAGGGATTTTAAAAGCTAATAAAATCCCCATTCCATTAAATACCGCTTTGAATCTAGGTGAATCACAAAAACAAATATCAGACTTAAATTATAATATTATAATTACAGATGATGATAATTTTATCGATAACATAAACCTTTTAATAATTGATCACTTTATATTAGGTCAAGAAAAGTTAACATTTAACATATCAAATTACAACGATATTACATATTGTATTATGACATCAGGAACAACAGGAACTCCTAAGAAAATTTTATTAACTGGAGATAATCTATGTGGGATTCTAAATGAATATTACAATATCATAGAATTGTCTGTTGAATCAAAAGTTCTTATGATGACTCCTGCAACATTTGATGTTTCTTTGTCAGAAATATTAGCTCCTGTTTTCACTGGTGCAAAATTAATTTGCTTTGGTACTATTGCGAGCGATATTAATAAAAAAATCAGACATACTCTAGAGTATATAAAACAATATTCTGTAACTAATGTTTTTTTGGCCCCGGCTTTTGCTAATTTAGTTTTTAGTATGGGAGATAAAAATAATTTCAAATCGTTATCAACAGTGTCTATAGCTGGAGAAAAATTTCCGTTATCATTAAAAAAACTTTTAAAAAATCGCTTAGATACAAATAAAACGAAAGTATTCAATTTGTACGGACCAGCAGAAACAACACTTTTTGCAACGTATTACAGGTTATCCTTTAAAGAGAACGACGATATTCCTATCGGAAGACCGTTTAAGAATGTATTATTACTTTCTGAAAAAGGCGATAATAATGACATAGAATTATATATTGGTGGTATAGGTGTATCTCGAGGATATACTGACAAAAACATTACTGAGAACTATTTTAAAGAGATTGATGGAATCATATACTATAAAACGGGAGATTATGTATATATTAATCATAATGAAGACTTTGTATTTAAATGTAGAAAAGATTCCCAAATAAAATTGAATGGTGTTAGGATAGAATTAGATAGTATAGATGATAAATTAGCAGAATTTTCATTAGTAAAAGAAGTAAAGACCATTTATCACAATGAAAAAATTTACTCATTCATCGTATTACACAATAACAATGATAAAAATCAACAAAAAATAAAAGAAACTATAAAAAATACTTTCCCGAAAAACTACGCAATTCGTGTAAGATTTATTAACAAACTTCCATTGACAACAAACCGAAAAATAGATATTAACCGATTAAAAATTTCATGCAATAGTACACTCTCTGTAATGGAAAAATCAAGTGATATTAAGGAAATAATAACTAATATTTTGAACAAATCATTTGAAGCGTTGACTATTAGAGAGCTTGATTCACTAGATTTAGTTAGATTTTTTCTTGAAATTGAGAGAAAATTTAACATCATTATTCCAGATAATTCTATTGTTTCTCTCAAAAATATGGATAATCTTATCGACTTTATAATATGCCAAAATGATAACCTAGATGCTCAAAATGACTTTAAAAATATCTGTTACAAGGTAGACTTAGAAAATTTAAAAACTATTTTTGAAATTATCACTAAATTTAAAGGTATATCGAAAGATACATTATATATACAAAAGAATTATTTCGAAAAGGATTATCATTCAGTTTTATTTTTTGATATATCTCTAGATGAAAAAATTTTAATCCGCTTAGGAAAACTTTTTGATGTTCTATCTAAAAATTTTGACATAACAAAACTTTTAATTGATAAACATCATGGAAATGTTTATTTCAGATATGTGGAATGTTTAGATCCGATTATTTTTTATTCGACAAATATCCTTAAAGAACACGATATATCTAAGTTGATGTTTACAAGTAATACTTCTCCGTTGTTCTTTGTAAATATTTCTGAAACAGAAGGTGTAGCAAGATTCTACTTTTCTCATGCCATTATTGACAAGTATAAACTCTATAGATTAGGAGAAATTATTCGTTCTTATCTCTATGAACAAAAAGAAATCAAAGTATCAAGTAATTACATAAAGTTTATCGAATTCATAAAAACGCAATCAAAGCAAAATAGTCATTACTTACAAGAGTGCATTCCTATAACGAAACATACAATCCCAGATTTGCATTCACATGGATTGTTGTTCGAATTTGAAATTGATAACAAAATGAATAGCTTAGACTTAACAATACTATCAATTTATTTCATTTCAAAAATTTATTTCAAAGAAAATAAACAGGTGAACACATTGACAGGTAGCTTAATTGAAAATATAGACGAATTTGATGGGTTTGATTCTATTAACACAATCGGAGATATGCACTCAACTATTCCTTACTTCATAAACAGATGTGAACATTTAACTAGCTTCTCTGAAAAAATATATCATCTAGTCAATTTATATGCCAAAGGAATAAGTATAAGAGAAATGATTTTTGAAAATTATCCTAACTTATCTAAAAACAATAGTGAATATAAAAAATTATGGGAAAAAATGAATTTTTCAGTTAATTATATCGGAGAGATAAAAAATTTAGACTCTGAATTAACTGCATTAACCAATGATAATTATAGTTCAAAATATTTAATCATTATGACGAAAGGAAAAAATGTATTTATCTATACTCCAAGGGGTATTGAATTATCCAATGAATACCACATAGATAACCACTTGATAAAAGTGTCTAAGATTCAGATGGATAATACTATTAAAAGAGGTGAAAAATAATGAATGTTTTAATATTAGGAGGATACACTCCGGCTCATAGAAGATTATTGCAAACAGAGAATGTCAAATTGTATTTATTCCATTATACTAAGGCTATCAAGTCTTACTACAGTGAGATATATGAAATGATTTTTACTTTCAAAGACTTAAACAGACTGCAATGGGTACGTTATGGTGAGCAATTAAATACAGACGTAAAAATTGATGCTATTATTACATTTGATGATGATTTACACAAAGTTGCACTTGATTTATCATCACTATTAAATATTCCATACTTGTATAATGAAAATATAGTGGAATTAATGGTTGATAAACATAAAATGCGAACATATTTGAAAAAGAGTGGATTTTCAAATATAAGCTCAATAGTTCTAAATTCTAAAGAAGATTTAATAAATTCATTCTTAACACTCTCAACCGATGACATTATAGTGAAACCAATAGATGGAGCAGGTAGTAAATACATATATAAATTAAATAAATTCGAAAATATAGAACTATTCTATAATCATTTAGTTGCTCTAATGGATAAACTTACTTTTATTATTGAACCCTATTTAAAAGGTATAGAATATAGTGTTGAAGCATATTCAGAAGATGGAGTCCATAAAGTTTATTGTATAACAAAAAAATACAAAGATAGTCATTTTGTTGAAATGGGACATACGATACCCGCACAACTAGATAACAACACGATAGATAATATAACTGATTTTATTACAAAATTTTTAAATATTATAAAGTTTGAAAACGGGCCTTCTCATACAGAAATTATAGTATCTGAAAACAAGATAAATTTAGTAGAAAGTCAGGCAAGAGTAGGTGGAGATATGATCAACGAACTGTATGAAGCATCTACCGGTCAAGATATACTGACAAGTATCGTAAAAGGCATGATTGGCTTTAAAGTGATAAATGACATTAAATCATTAAAAGAATTAAAAGACTATAAATACTCAACTATACTCTATCGCCCGTCCATTAATGGTACTGTAACTAAGATTGAAGTAGATGAGTCAATACGTAACACCAAAGGTATTCTAGGTCATAGGTTATGGATTAAAGAGGGGGATAAATTGAGCATTAACCATAGTAGCAGCGGACGGATTGCTCAGGTTTGGGCAGTATCGTCTAATAGCGATGAATCATATAAATTAGCCGAGAAAGGATTACAATATATTAGAATCGAGACTACTCATGAAATTTAATGAATTGTCATCCAATATAAAATATAAACTAACATGCTCATTCATAAATCGAATGATAGCATCAACTATTTTCCCATTTATTGTTGTTATTATCAATAACATGTTTGATAAACAAAAAGCTAGTATAATCATTGTTATTGGCGTAATTTTTCAAATAACTTCTACAATAGCAGGAGGTATACTAGCAGATTCTATTGGTAGAAAAAAAATATTATTGTTTGGTCAAATGTGCAATCTAATCTGTGCATGTTTCATTTCTGTAATATTATTATTTAATCTAAATAAAGATATTTTTTTGTTGTTTTATCTAACAAACACATTGTTTGGTAATATACATGCTTCAGCTAAAGATGCACTGATATTAGACGGAATTGATAAAAAAGAACGACAAAAGATATATTCATTAGACTATTGGATTACCAATTTAACCACAGCTATCGGACTAATTATAGGAAGTTTATTTGTAATAAATCATTTGCCTATTTTATATACTTTATTATCTTTAGCCACTGCATATACCATTTATATCTATCAATTTAAAATTCAGTATAATTGTAGTATGGAAACACCAGGTATTAAGAAAAAGTTAATTAATATTTCAGATATTAGAGTAATATTGAAGGATAAAAACTATTTGTATTTACTCATTGGTACGGTATTGATTTTTAGTGTTGAATTGGGATTTTCAACAGTCATGAGTCTACATATGTATACTCATTTTAATGATATTAATATCTTAGGATTTACATTAACAGGCATAAACCAATTCTCGATGTTTCAAATTATTAACATGGCAATAATTGTATTTTTCTCGAACAGCATAACCAATAAAGTTATAATGTTTAATAAAAATAAAATTCTTTTTGCTGTAGCATCTATTGTTAATGTTATAGGTTATTTAATAACTATGATTTCAAATAATTTACCTTTGATGATCTTCTTTTTACTAATTGTGGCTTTTGCTGAAATAATCTATGCCCCTATAAGACAATTAGCCCAAGTAAATTTAATTCCCAACAATAGTAAAGCCCTGTATTTTGGGATTAGCAGCACATTCTTTCAATTTTCTAACCTATTAACCTCAATATACCTTATTTTGTATGATTTGACAGATATAAACACCATTGCAATTATTATTGGCTTATTTGGACTTATAGGCATAAAAATGATTAGTAAATATATACAATAAAACTTTAATGTTATAACCTTATTATTGACAATATTAAGGGTTATTCGTTACACTCTACTATCTTTATCAAAATATAAATCATGACAAACACTTCTAGTTTACATAGTAAAATGGGACTGGGAAAAAGTCTTAAAAATAAAAAAACAGCTTATAACGACGCCATCAGAAACGTTGATTCTAAGCTGTTTTCAATTTTTCAAATGTTAATCGAAAGACTAAAATTTTAGTTTTTTCCCGGTCCCCTTTATGTCCAATACATCTACTAGCCAAAAACTTAGGTTTCTTTATGACTTTTATGCATTTTTTAACTTAAAATAGTTTTTGTACTTCTTTTGGTGATTACTCTAAACGTCAGTAACATTTTGTGCCAACATTTACCTCTCATACAAAAACAACTATTACCTAACAATATAAAAAATAGCATTTTCTAACAAAGTTTCATCTAATCTCATCTCGACTGTATAGATAACACTAGCAAAGGAACACTTGACAAAAACTTACAAACGCATTTAAATCAAATACACCCTCTTGCCCTAAAATTGTTTATATAGATTAAACATGTTTACTTTTTTGCCACGCTTACTTACAATGCAAACGTGAACTATTGCATGTCATTTATATTACTAAACTTACTGTACACCATTCTCCACTCATTCTATCCAATACCGTTTTATGACTTCCCCATTTTCACTAACAAACATATTATCAAGTATGCCTCCACATGCTTCAATCGTGCAACTAGATGCGATATTATCCTCATCACAAGTCACTAAAACACGCTGAATACCTTTTTGTTCCTGCAAAAATTGCACGGCTAAACGTAAAGCTTGCTTTGCATATCCCTTACGTCTTTGACTAGGACGCACACTATACCCGATATGTCCACCTATATGATATAAAAAATCATTTAATTCATGCCTGATGTTGCACATCCCAACAAGTGTTTGGTTTTCCATTATTAAAAAGGTATGTGCTGGTACTAAATGTTCACGAACAGTTTCTTTATATCTGTCTTTTTGAACATTTTCAAGCCATTCATCAAAGGAAAACTGTGTGAGATTTGCACTCCCATGAATGCTCTCTACATTATCGTATGTTAAACATTCATTTTTGTAGTCTTCAATAAGTTGTCTATCTTCATGTGTAGGAAATCTTAAATAAATCATCTTGAATCACTCCTCCTCATTTAGTTTGTCAAATAATCTATTACAAATTTAACCATTGTCCCCAGACTATACGTTAAGGCTTTCTCATCTAAGTCAAAATATACATTATGATGTTCAGCACCCGAACCAATTTCCGAATTGGCAATGCCCACAAAAGCAAACACTATTGGTGCCAATTTTGCATAATCTGCAAATGTTTCGGAAGCATACCATGGAACATGTTCAATGACTTTATCGCCATAGAGTTCACGTGCGCCTTGTCTAGCTATTTTAGATAGTGTATCATCATTAATCACTGGTGCAGTTAATACCCCCATGCTTTCCCTAAACACAGCCTGACACAAATGTGCTTGTGCGGTTTTACTTGCTACATGTTTAAAAATATCAAGAGCTTTCTTGCCTTCATTAATATCAAAATAACGTAATGTTCCCCCAACAAAAGCAGAATCTGGAAATACATTATTCGCCGTTCCTGCATGACACTGACTCAACCCCAACGTGACGGTTTTACTTACATCAATCTGATTTGCCCATGCCGAAGCAATACCTGTTAACACATTTGCCATAGCAAAAACTGGATTAATTGATAAATCTGGTCTTGACCCATGCCCACCACGTCCAATAATATCAAATTCAATTAAAGCTGCACCTGCCATTCTAGCCCCAGAGTCAATACAAATCTCACCTGTTTGCATAAATGCTGTTAAATGTACTCCATAAACTGCATCAAGACCTAAAGGGCGTAATGCCTCAATCATGTGAGAAATACCAGATCCTATCTCCTCTCCCTCTTCAAAAATGAACACAATTTTACCTTGTAACTCTTCTTTAATGTCGAGTAATAATTGAATAGAGGCTAATACTGTCGCCATGTGCCCATCATGTCCACAGGCATGCATAGCACCGGGACGTTTTGAACAACACACACGTTTTCCTTTCAAATTCACATCTTTTTCAACCATTGGCAAAGCATCAATGTCTGTACGTACCCCTATTGTTTTTCCCACTTTTCCGGTATCCAAAACGGCATAGAATCCAGTCCCTTGTACTTCGGTAATCGGCAATCCAAAACGGCTTACTTCTTGTTTTAAAAACGCACTTGTATCATACTCTTTCCCAGAAACTTCCGGATTTTCATGTAAATAACGGCGTGTAGCTACCATGTAATGTTCATATTCACTTATTTTTTGTAATATACTTTGTTTTTCTCTCATGCCTTGCTCCTCTTTGATGAATTGATAAAATAAAAGCGTGTAAAATCAGTTATTATACTGATTTTACACGTTTATATTGCAAAATACTACAAAAAAGACTTTAGCCACTATTTTGTACAATACATCTTTTTTAGAGTGTACACACCCATTCAGTTAGACTGACTTGTTAGAAAACACATTCTTTGCTTAATCTATTTAGCCCACATCAAAACTGGTTACATATTATAAATATTGGAGCGGATTAACATATCCCGACCACAAACTCGTTGACACACCAAAATGAAGATGAACCCCTGTTGATATACCTGTAGAACCTATAATACCAAGGCGTTGTCCTTGACTTATATTCTGACCAACTGAAACAGAAACGCTACTTAAATGCATATAGTATGTATACAATCCATTTGCATGTTTTAAAATAACGGTCAATCCTCCACCAGAGCTTGTTCCTGAATAGACAACAGTTCCTGCACCAGCTGCCATAATCGGTGCTTTAGTATCACCATTGACAAAGTCAACACCTGAATGGACATCAGAATAACTTCCGATTTGACGTGTTTCTCCAAAATAACTTGTAATACTTGGATTTATAATTGGATAAATGAAACTTCCTGTACTTGCTGATGACGCTACATGTGACGTTACTGATTGACTTGTTTGTTGAGCTGCACGTGCCACAGCCTCTGCTCGTGCTTGCTGTTCAGCTTGACGTTTAGCTTCTGCTAGTTGATTTTGACGCGCTTGTTCAGCTGCCAAGCGAGCTGCTGCCTCTCTTTTTAATTGTTCAGCCTCTTCTTTTTTTGCTTGCAGTGAGTTGATTTCCTCTTGCGTTTGCGCCTTTTGCAAATCCATTTCTACTAGAGTGAGTTGTGTTTGCGTCACATTTGCAGCTAAGTTTTGCTTTAATTGATTTAAATGTGCAATATTATCTTGTTGTTTTTGTGATGTTTCTTCAATTTCTTGTTGTTTCAAAAGTAATGTGTCTTTATCTTTTTTCTGTTGCTGTAAAATATCTAAAGAATTGCCTGTGATTTGTGACATGGCAGAAATACGTGAAATGGCTTCAACAATTGATTCAGAGGTGAAAATAGCTTCAAAAAGTGTGTCTGCTCTATCCATCAATTGAATATGACGTGCTTGATCACTAATTGTTTTTGAGCGTTTTGCAATAAGTTCTTCTAAATCTGTAATTTCTGTCATAAGTTGAGTTAGTGTATTTTGTGTCTTATCAATATCAGCTTGTGTATCTTCGATTTGCTTATTTACTGATGTCTGTTCTGTTATCAAATCACTTAAGACTTGTGATTCATTTAATTTTGAGCGTTCAATCTGTTGTAATTTTTTTTGCTGTTCTTGAATTTTATCATCGAATTCATCTGCATAAGCTGCTCTAGTTGATAATCCTCCTATACAAAGAATCCCTATACCTAATCCTGTAATTATCCATTTTCTCATGTCTATAACTCTCCTTATAGTCAAATGATTTTATCATTTTATACATACTACCATAAGTTGAATATTCACCTATCAAATATGCTTACATTTTATAAAATTGTAAATACGATGTAATATTTGTTACATTATCACATATTTATCTTATTTTTTTCTCTATTTTACCTATTTAAACATCATGATACTCACTTTATTTTAATAAAAAACCTAAATCACTCATAAAAATTTCATGTTTTTTGATAAAATCATAGGTTTTTATCAAAAATTCATATATAATGCTTATGATATATTTGCTATAAAAAATGTATACACATCTACAGTAAAGGAGAGAGGTTATTGTTGCAACACAATACGTGTCATAGTCACAACATACAAAAATTATTTATCATCACAACACTTGCGATGATGTTTCCATTTCCAATAGCGTGTTTGCTCTTTTTTATAGCAACCATTTTATTATTATTTCAAAAATCTTTTCGTGAATTGGTAAAACAGTCATTACCACATAAATTACTTGGTGCATTTTTCAGCGTATCGTCTATTGCTTCGCTGCTAGCACAAAATTACCTAGGTGCTGCAATCACTCTAGCATTAATGATATTTGCCATTTATTTTACATATTACGTCAATTACGTTTCGAAAAAAACATTTGAATGTTTATTAGATATTTTACTGACATGCAGTTTTTTCCATGCTATATATGCCTCTTTAGAAGCTTGGTTTATTCTTCCACCAGTTGATTATAATGCATTACACCCTATGCTTGTCACATGGAGGGATGGACGTGCGGATTCATTTTTCTTTAATCCTAATTATTACGCCCTCTTTTGTGCGTTTACTGTACTGATTGCAGGCTACAAAATCTACTATGCCTCATCACTTAAACAGTATGTCTGGTATGGAGTTGTAGCACTATTTAATGGATTTGGCATGTTATTTACATTAACACGTACCATTTTACCCTCTCTACTTATCGCATTATTAGCATTTGTTATCTTTATCCGTTCACGTCGCTTAAAACGCCTTATCGGATTGATTACAATCATTATTATCGTGGTTGCTATACTATTTTATCGACATATTCCACGATTTGACTTAGAGGCTATTGATGAGCATATTGATATTCGCTTAGATATTTGGGTAAGTTCATTTACAGAATTTTTTAACGCTCCACTCATCGGTCAAGGCCCCTTAACTTATATGACAATTTATGAAAAATACAATAGTTATCCTACACAACATGCTCATAATCTCTTGTTAGATACATTGTTGAATTATGGAATAATTGGATTTGTCTTAATCAGTAGACTTTGTTATGACTTAATTTTACCGTTGAAAAGCATTAAAAATTCTTACCAATTAAAAGCATTGTATTCGTTGGGCATGAGTTTTATTGTACTCGTTGTTGTGCATGGTATCATGGACGTTACAATCTTCTGGGTACAAACATTATTTGTCTTTTTACTCGTTATCTTAGCCATTCCTAACTTGCAACGAGAAGATACATCCATTCATGACCTTAACAATTAAATATAGGTTCTATAGATAGTAGTCTTTCAGCGACGATTTTATCTATAGAACCTTTTTCTAATGACACAAAAACTTAAATAAAGCACTTTTCCCTTAATTTAACACTACAGACATTGTTGATATGATGTTGATGAGCAGAAAAGACTACCAACATCATTATTTTTGTATAACTAGATGAAACACATCTGTTTTTTACCAACATAATGTGGCAGAAATCCCATTTTTTCTATCTTTAGTGTGAGATACGATTTTAAAACCCTTGCTCTTTCAACCAATCCGTTGTTTTAGGATTAGGTCTTTTCTCATAAAAATCTGCAAACTTTTGACTCCACTCTTTTGTTTCACGTTTCTCTGCAAAAAGACGCATCGTTTTATCATATCCTTGCACGTCCTCTAGTTTGACTGGCTGAGTATAAGTTTCTTTAAAAACTTTAGGCAAACGAGGTTTGACACGTTCCACTTCTTGAGTTGTATCTATTTCTCCAATGCTTAACCCACAGATTGGATAAACGTATTTTGGTAATTTAAACTGTTTTATAATATGATTGGCAATATGTCGAACTCCTCCTACGCATACCGTGCCATATCCTAAGGATTCAGCAGCAATAATGGCATTTTGCATCGCAAGAGCCACATCAACTGTTCCAATCATTAACACATCTGGATTATCTTCAACATCAAAACTAGCTTGACGATAGTCACTTGCCACTTGTAAATGAGAAAAATCCATACAAAATAAAAGGAATACACTACTGCTGGCAATATGTGGATTACGTGGTGTCCATTCAACCAATTGTTCTTTGGTTTGTTGATTTTCCACAACAATAATACTAAAATGCTGTCCATTCATATAGGTTGGTGCTTGGATACTTGCTTCTAAAATATTTTGCAAATGCTCATGAGACATTGTTTTTCCTTTGACAAAATGTCTAGTGGTACGATGATTTTTTAATAAATGAATAGTATTGTTCATTTTTAAACCTCCTTAAAATAATTATATCAAAGCTATTGCATTATTTCTAATTTACGGTATGATTATATATAATTTACGATATAAGGAGATGATATGTATGAAACCTATTATTGGTATAGCCGCAAATATTATGTTGCACCCTATTGAAGCATTAAAAAATACCCAAGTTGCTTATACACCTTACGATTTTGTCACGGGTATTGCAAATTGTGGAGGAGTTCCTATGATTATTCCAATAACAGACTGTCAACATATCAAGACTTATGTAAATTCTATTCACGGTCTTATTTTAGCCGGCGGGCAAGATATTTCTCCACTCCTTTACAGCGAGGAACCTAGACCTGAATTAAACGAAACCATGCCTCTTAGAGATCAATTTGAAATTGCACTCATTCATGAAACATTGAAACAAAAAAAACCAATTTTTGGGATATGCCGTGGTTTACAAATTATCAATGTTGCTAAAGGTGGTACTTTATACCAAGACTTAAATAGTCAGCTTCATGTAAATATCAAACATATTCAAGATACATTACCGCATTTTACAGAACATTCCATAAACACAACTGAAAATAGCATTATTCGCCGTCTTGTTGGCGAAAAATCTTTTGTCAATACATTGCATCATCAAGCGATTAAAGATTTAGCACCTAGTCTAAAAGCAACTGCATTTAGCCCTGACGGACTAATTGAAGCGATTGAGTCTGAAGATGAAACACAATATATTTTAGCGGTACAATGGCATCCTGAAATTCTATTAGAAAGTCAACATACCGAATCTATTGCGTTATTTTCAGAATTTGTCAAACAGTGCCAACAACATATTTTGACATAAGAAATGCATATAGGCATAAAATCAACAAACCTTCCCTATACTGATTGCCATTTTAAACTAGGCTGAAAACAGTAATAACATCGTTTATCCACACATTAAAAAAAGGCTTTAAATCAATGTCCTACACACCTTGATTTAAAGCCTTTTTTAATTTTCTGCTCCTCCATAACTTATATCCTAAATTTTCGAAAAAAGTGTACCGATGCTAAAAGTCAATTCAAAAAATATCCCCCCCACTTAACACGAACAAAGCTACTAAGGGCAATCACAATCTAAACATAAAAAGTTCGAGGATATTAGCACTTAAAATAGTAAAACAAACTCCTGTCGAGTGTGTATGATGAACTATTTATAAAAACTATAGTACATACACATCAATAAAATCTTTTAATATAGGACTAGATATAACACCTAGTCATATATACATTTTCTTACTAAAAACATATTCAATTTTTTATTCTACAGGTTTTCCGTCTTTAAATTTTATTTTTTTACTCTCTATATGTTTCCAGAAAAAATTTTGTTCTGCAATCGGAACAAGTTTAATGTCAATATCTTGACAAAT
Source organism: Granulicatella sp. WM01 (assembly GCF_004570605.1). Classification (GTDB taxonomy): domain Bacteria; phylum Bacillota; class Bacilli; order Lactobacillales; family Aerococcaceae; genus WM01. Next base: position 14,305 of record NZ_SPPB01000032.1, read on the forward strand.
GATATCAATCGTCATATTTGCCACGACAATATGGTAGCTATTCAAGAAATAATTGTATTCAGATACCTTTATATCTTGTGCAGCGTAGCCTAATAACATGCCAAAGCTGGTAGCATCTTTTATATTATATTCTCTAGCAATAACTTCTTTTGGCGCTCCTTCCGGCATACCTCTTGAAGCCAACCAACCTGCATCTGTATCGTAGGCTACTTTATAACACCGTAAAAATGTGATTTCATAACAATATTCGGTTTCTCCATAACCTTGTCTATACTGTTGGATATAAAGTCTAGCTTCATCTCCTAAATGTTGAATGTTAAAATCCAACAACTGCGCATCCCAGTACTCTATATTCTCTAAAGCTCTCTGTATTTTTTTAATATTCTTATTTCTTAAACATTTTTGATAAAATTGATTAATTGTATCGTAAATTTTTTTAACAGTATTTATCATTTTATTTAGATAGCCAAACATGCTATCTACACAACTCCTTCTTTTATATTATATTCACTCATATCTTTACTAGTATCTTCCAATAAGCCCTAAATGTCAACATATTCTTATTTCTATTCCCCACCTTTCAACAATAATATATACTTTGACCTTTCCACTCTTTCCCATTGCAAAATAAACTATATCATTATCTTCTCTTTTAGTAAATAGGATTAAATTTCTACTGGAATATATTTTTTACATAAATCAACATATACTAATCCTAACGTTATTAATCTAATAAGCTACTGAATAAGCACTCTCCACCTCTCATAATATGCCCACCGTATTTATTTCTAAATTCTATCTTCTCACCCTCGCTTCAATTGCTTCTCCCCATATTTTAGGTTTTCCAATCTTAGTTTTAAAGCGATTATCCATCTCTTTTAATAAATTCGTTATACTTTCTACTATTAACTTTCACATCAAATCTATCCCTTTTTTACAGTTACAACTCTAGTATTCTCTATCGTAATTGATCGAACCTTGAGCAAATATAATCTCCGACGCTTTATAATCCATTAATTTTTTCATATACTTTTCAGCCTGATTGTTCATTAATATATCTTCATCGCCTGAGATAATATCTCAGTTAACATATTTAGAAACAAGATTACTGATTGTACTAGTTTCTCGTCCAAGTGGATAAATGTTTATAGTGAACTTTCTTATAACAACTACAGAAAAATAATCCTATGCATACATAATAAAGTCTAGATATTTCCTGACAATTGATTATTTTAATATAGAATATTAGAACTATTTAATAGCACCATACATCAATAAAATTTTTTTAATATAGGGCAGATATGACATCTAATATTATATACGTACTTTTCCTGACAATAAAGTTTTCTATTCTAGTATTCATCTTTTCTTCGAACTTAGTTTTCAAGATGTTTCCAGAAAAAATTTTGTTCTGCAATTGGAACAAGTTTAATGTCAATATCTTGACAAATAATATCAATCGTCATATTTGCCACGACAATATGGTATCTATTCAAGAAATAATTATACTCGGACACCTCTATATCTTGTGCAGCATAACTCAATAACATTCCCAATCGTGTAACATCTTTTATATTATATTCTCTAGCAATAACTTCTTTTGACGTTCCATCCGGCATCTTCCTTGAAGCCATCCATCCCGCATCCGTATCATAGGCCACTTTATAACATCTTAAAAATGTGATTTCATAACAATAATCCGTTTCTCCATAACCTGGTCTATATTTATATTGTTGAATATATAATTTAGCTTCATCTCCTAAATATTGAATTTTAAAATCTAAAAGTTGCGCATCACAATATTTTATAGTATCAATCTTTGCTTGCATTTCTTCAATATTCATCTTTTACTCCTTCTTATAATTTGATTTAATATGTCCATCTGGTGAACGTCTACCTGCTTTATTTCCAGTAACACCTAAATAGGTAATGTCTGATACTCCTCCACTTATCATTCCTGATACTATAACTACTAATTTTAGTTTAAAGCAAATTTTATTTTTTCAAACTCTCCAATAATTTTTAAATATAAATTACACCTTTTTGTTTTCTAATAGATTCTCTAAGTGAATTTTTCATTAATATATGTTTAAATATCACATCTATATACTAGAAATTCAATATAATCACCATCTACTAAATCTCCAGGAATAACATATACTCCACCTAACATAAATTCACCTACCTGAACTAATCCTCTCTTTCTATCAATAACTTTACCATTTATATATTGTTTTAAATTTCCTAAATACTTTATCTGATATTTATTTTCATAACTTTTAAATATCTCTTCATATCCTAATATAAAAATTGAATTTTTGATGCTCTCACCCTCTTTTAAATTAAAAGGATGTGCAAAACAAACAAGTTGGTGCTCACCATCACTTAACGTAACTTCTGCTTCTTCATTATCTTTATCTATCCACTCAATATTTATAATTTTTATCATCACTAACCTCTTTACTTAGTTAAATTTAAACTTGGAGCTTTTTCAATTAATTGTTCTATGGTTTTGACATGAAATGTAGTAATAGCACCACCTGTTCTATCCAAACCAACAAATAAATACTTCGTTGATTTCCCACTATATCCTGCAAAATGAACATAGGCATTTAATTCTAGAACAAATGTATCATTATTGATGACATAATTAGCATCTAATAAATGATTTTCTAAAGAATATGTTGTTTTACCTAGTCTTTGAGAACATCTACAGCGTATTTAGAAATAGGATTGCTGATTGTACTCGTTACTTGTCCAAGTGGATAAATATTTATAGTGACCTCTCTTATGACAACTACAGAAAAATAATCTGGTGCATACATAATAAAGTCTAGATATTTCATGACAATTAATTCTTTTAAAATAGAATAGTCATACTATTTAATAACACATACACATCAATAAAATCTTTTAATATAGGACTAGATATAACACCTAGTCCTATATACGTACTTTTCCTAACAATTGAGTTTTCTATTTTAGTATTCAGTTTTTTCTTTGAATTTAATTTTCAAGATGCTTCCAGAAAAAATTTTGTTCTGCAATCGGAACAAGTTTAATGTCAATATCTTGACAAATAATATCAATCGTCATATTTGCCACGACAATATGATATCTATTCAAAAAATAATTATATTCGGACACCTCTATATCTTGTGCAGCATAACTCAATAACATTCCCAATCGTGTAACATCTTTTATATTATATTCTCTAGCGATAACTTGTTCAAATGTTCCATCTGCTAATCTGTTTCCTGAAGCTAACCAGCCTGCATCTGTATCGTAAGCTACTTTATAACATCTTAAAAATGTGATTTCATAACAATAATCCGTTTCTCCATAACCTGGTCTATATTGTTGAATATAAAGTCTAGCTTCATCTCCTAAATGCTGAATTTTAAAATCTAATAACTGTGAATCCCAATATTCTAATTTTTCAAACTCTTCTTGCAATGCTTCAATATTCTTATTCATTCGGTTGTCCTCCTAAATAATTCGATTTAATATGTCCATCTGGCGAACTTTCGTCTACTCTATTTCCATTAATGTCTAATAACTGTTTATTTTCATCATACACATGCATATGGTAATATGGTGTATCTTTATCAGGTCTATCAAACCTAAATCGTCTAACTCCATTTTCATCATATAAGTGATAGAACCTGTCATTAATTTTTGTATTAAATCAAAATAATGAATTTTAATTAACTTATATTTTGTTAGATAATTTTAAATCACTTATAACTAACAGATATAAATAATCCAATCCGTTTTTTTCAATATATTTTGTAATATAGTCTATTGCTTTATTAACAGAATATTTTGAGTAATCCAAAATATTTAATGTATTCAGTTCTTCTCTAGATACATGCCAACTATCATATGTTGAATTTAAGTTTACTCCGTCATACGAAATAACATCTCCTCCTAGAATAATTCTGTTATTTCTTTCCAGGTACTCACATACTTCCCAAATGTCCTCAGCCAACCAAGCATATTCACCGTCCATTCCTAGCGAAGCTAGACTTACCCCTTTTTGATATAACTCCTGTGGTAGAAAATCTTTTATCATCTAAACCATGCTCCTTTTTTAATGATAAGGTTTAAAAAGTCTATGATTAATATAGCCATTTGGCTCTATAATATATTCAAATACTACATCTTTTCCATTATAGCTACCTTGTATTTCAAGTAATTTTCTTGTTAATCCATCTCTCCCTATAATTTCAGTAAGCTTACCGTATGCTCCAAAAGCATCTACAGATTTCGGAAAACTATGATATTCCCTACTTGATTATTCATCTGCTTTAATACTTTATCGCTATATATTGTTTTCTCTAAAGGATTATATTCAAGTACAACATATTTTTCAACATCATTTACTGTACTATGTTCCCCATGATTAATCTTCCCTACAACAGCGTTTACTCCCGCATTAATGCCAAGATTAAACACCACACTCTCTAGAGTAATCTCATTCCCTAGCACAACGTCTTTGAGAACATATACACCTGTTTCTGCTACAGTTTCTACAGCGTATTTAGAAATAGAATTGCTGATTGCACTCGTTACTCATTCAAGTGAATAAATGTTTATAGTGAACTTTCTTATAACAACTACAGAAAAATAATCTGATGCATACATGATAAAGTTTAGATATTTCCTGACAATTAGTTCTTTTAATATAGAATAGTAGGACTATCTAATAACACAATACATCAATAAATTTTTTAATATAGGACTAGACAATACACCTAGTCCTATATACATTTTCTTACTACCACCAAGTTTAATATAAATATCTTTTACTCTTCTATTATTGGTTTCCAATTCTCAAATTTTACTCGCTTACTCTGTATATGTTTCCAGAAAAAATTTTGTTCTGCAATTGGAACAAGTTTAATGTCAATATCTTGACAAATAATATCAATCGTCATGTTTGCCACGACAATATGGTAGCTATTCAAGAAATAATTGTATTCAGATACCTTTATATCTTGTGCAGCGTAGCCCAATAACATGCCAAAGCTGGTAGCATCTTTTATATTATATTCTCTAGCAATGACTTGGTTATTATATCGACTAGGTCCCCGGTAAGCTAACCAGCCTGCATCTGTATCGTAAGCTACTTTATAACACCTTAAAAATGTGATTTCATAACAATAATCCGTTTCTCCATAACCTGGTCTGTATTGTTGAATATAAAGTCTTGCTTCATCTCCTAAATATTGAATTTTAAAATCTAGCAATTGTGCATCCCAATACTCTGTATTATCTAAAGCCTCTTGTATTTTATTAATATTTTTATTCATCCGGTTGTCCTCCTAAATAATTTGATTTAATATGTCCATCTATCGAACTTTCTTATAACAACTCTAGAAAAATAATCTGATGCATACATAATAAAGTCTAGATATAGGACTAGATATGACACCTAGTCCTATACATTTCTTACTAAAAACATATTCAATTTTTTATTCTACAGGCTTTCCGTCTTTAAATTTTGTTTTTTTACTCTCTATATGTTTCCAGAAAAAATTTTGTTCTGCAATCGGAACAAGTTTAATGTCAATATCTTGACAAATAATATCAATCGTCATGTTTGCCACGACAATATGATATCTATTCAAGAAATAATTGTATTCAGATACCTTTATATCTTGTGCAGCGTAGCCTAATAACATGCCAAAGCTGGTAGCATCTTTTATATTATATTGTCTAGAAATAACTTCTTTTGGCGGTCCATACGGCATCCCTCTCAAAGCCATCCATCCCGCATCCGTATCGTAGGCTACTTTATAACATCTTAAAAATGTGATTTCATAACAATACTCGGTATCATTGCATTCATCACTATATTGCTGAATATAAAGTCTTGCTTCATCTCCTAAATATTGAATTTTAAAATCTAATAACTGTGAATCCCAATATTCTAATTTTTCAAACTCTTCTTGCAATGCTTCAATATTCTTATTCATCCGGCTGTCCTCCTAAATAATTTGATTTAATATGTCCATCTGGTGAACTTTTTTTCACCCTGTTTCCATCAAGGTCCACTAAATTCTCCTGTTCATCATATGCATGCATATGATAATAAGGTGTATGACTATCAGGTGGGTCGAATCTAAAACGTTTCTTTCCGTTATTATCATATACATGATAATAAGGATTATGTTTTGTAAGCTCCCAATCTGACGGCACTAATGGTTCAATTTCTTCAATCGTCATCTCTGAAATTTCTTGATACGAAAAATCCATTAGTTTTTTCGTATATTGTTCAACTGGATTGTTCGTTAGTATATCATCATTTGGATTAGCTTTGCTTTGATTAATCTTCCCTACAACAGCGTTTAATCCCGCATTAATGCCAAGATTAAACACCACACTCTCTGGAGTAATCTCATTCCCTAACACAACGTCTTTGAGAACATCTACACCTGTTTCTGCTACAGTTTCTACAGCATATTTAGAAATAGGATTGCTGATTGTACTCGTTACTCATTCAAGTGAATAAATGTTTATAGCGAACTTTCTTATAACAACTCTAGAAAAATAATCCTATGCATACATGATGAAGTTTAAATATTTCATGACAATTAGTTCTTTTAATATAGAATAGTAGGACTATTTAATAGCACAATACATCAATAAATTTTTTAATATAGGACTAGATATGACACCTAGTCCTATATACATTTCTTACTAAAAACATATTCAATTTTTTATTCCACAGGCTTTCCGTCTTTAAATTTTGTTTTTTTACTCTCTATATGTTTCCAGAAAAAATTTTGTTCTGCAATCGGAACAAGTTTAATGTCCATATCTTGACAAATAATATCAATCGTCATGTTTGCCACGACAATATGATATCTATTCAAGAAATAATTATATTCAGATACCTTTATATATTGTGCAGCGTAGCCTAATAACATGCCAAAGCTGGTAGCATCTTTTATATTATATTCTCTAGCAATAACTTGTTCAAATGTTCCATCTGCTAATCTGTTTCCTGAAGCTAACCAGCCTGCATCTGTATCGTAAGCTACTTTATAACACCTTAAAAATGTGATTTCATAACAATACTCGGTATCATTGCATTCATCACTATATTGCTGAATATAAAGTCTTGCTTCATCTCCTAAATATTGAATTTTAAAATCTAATAACTGTGAATCCCAATATTCTAATTTTTCAAACTCTTCTTGCAATGCTTCAACATTCTTATTCATCTGGCTGTCCTCCTAAATAATTTGATTTAATATGTCCATCTGGCGAACTTTCTTATAACAACTATAGAAAAATAATCCTATGCATACATGATAAAGTTTAGATATTTCCTGACAATTAATTTTTGTAAAACAGAATAGCAATACTATTTAATAGCATACACATCAATAAAATATTTTAACATAGGACTAGATATGACACCTAGTCCTATATACATTTTCTTACTACCACCAAGTTTAATATAAATATCTTTTACTCTTCTATTATTGGTTTCCAATTCTCAAATTTTATTTTTTTACTCTGTATATGTTTCCAGAAAAAATTTTGTTCTGCAATCGGAACAAGTTTAATATCAATATCTTGACAAATGATATCAATCGTCATGTTTGCCACGACAATATGGTAGCTATTCAAGAAATAATTGTATTCAGATACCTTTATATCTTGTGCAGCGTAGCCTAATAACATGCCAAAGCTGGTAGCATCTTTTATATTATATTCTCTAGCAATAACTTGTTCAAATGTTCCATCTGCTAATCTGTTTCCTGAAGCTAACCAGCCTGCATCTGTATCGTAAGCTACTTTATAACATCTGAAAAATGTGATTTCATAACAATAATCAGTTTCTCCATAACCTGGTCTATATTGTTGAATATAAAGTCTAGCTTCATCTCCTAAATGTTGAATGTTAAAATCTAGCAATT
>NZ_SPPB01000033.1 GCF_004570605.1 Granulicatella sp. WM01
CGGTACCTGCACTAATCCCACCGTACAAGTCAATATCACCGTATTCAGTAATATTAGTATTATTAGACACATATGATGTTGAACGTTCTTTTATTTCATTTATATTGGTGATATTTGATTTACGGTTCTGTTCTTTTAGTTGTTTTTTCGCAGTGTCTAGCACGACTTGTTGTCTATCTTCATGCAGTTGTGTGGAAGTATCTATGATTGATTGTAGGGTTGATACTTTTGTATCATTATCTATTTTTACGTTATTTGTTGATACTCCCAAAATATATTCTTCACTGACATTAAGAGCTTGTGCAAAAATATTTGTTTTATTTATAGGAAATTGTCTATTTTTGTTAAAGTATCTTGATAAAGATGATTTAGGAATTTTTGTCATAGTAGATAATTTACTAAGACTATACCCTCGTTGCTTATATAGAGATATGATTAAGTCAACAATTTCAGAATTCGATCTCATAAAAAACCTCCATTTCAAGATAAGTATAACATAAATGTTCCCAAAATGAAACTTTTTGATAAAAAAGTGAAATTATTTGTTGACAAACGGGAACGTTTTTGGTACTATATACTCGTGAGGTTAATAAAAAACCTACAAATAAACAAAAAGGAGACAACAAATGTCACGCAGGAGCCTCCATATTTAGAAAATATTTAAACGCTATATAACGTTGAAAATGTTGTTATATAGCGTTTTTTGTGTTTTAGAAAGTATTAAAAAATATTAAAAAGTATTTTTGGGTTGGACAAAATCATAACTCGTCAAAAATTTGTAACGCCATTTTTTCTTCTGTATCTTTCAACTCATCGATTAAATGTAAATATACCTGTTGTGTAATAGCAGTTGATGAATGACCAAGTCGTTTTGATATATAAAATTGATGAACCTTTATACAGTAAAATTGACCCGTGTGTATGTCGTAAAGCGTGAAAGGTAATAGCTTTGATATTTGCTCGTTTGCAGGCTTTTTGCAATGCATGATTAACACCTCCATACTATTAAGCATTGCAAAATCAAGTGAAGATGTGATGAAGGATCTCTTCACTTGATTTTTTATATAGTAAGTATACTTGTTAAATTAAAATGATAATTTTCTAGTTTGACGTTGTGGCAGAGATTGCCTAAATAAAAGCAATACATTTCTTTGATTGGGAAATGTATTGCTTTTATTTTTATCACATGAAAAATAATCTAGATAATAACGTATATTATAAATGACAGCATCAATGTTTGTTAAATGTGAAACCTTCACCTAATACGCTGTGGACATCTGAAATAGTCATAAATGCTGTAGGATCAATTTTATTAACGATACGTGTAAGTTTCAATAATTGGTTGCGTCCAATGACAATAAACAGAATATGTTTTTGAGCTTTAGTGTAATACCCTGTACCACTTAGTATCGTAATGCCACGTGGAATATGTAGAGATATGTGTTCAGCAATGGCTTCATAATGCTCTGAAATAATTGTGACAGATTTTTTGACATTGAATCCTTCTAAAATGTAATCAATTGTTTTAGTTGTAATAGCTAACATAATTAATGTATACACCATTTTTTCAAAACCTATAATAAAAAGTGATGGAACAATGATGAATAAATCTAGGGAGAACAATGACACACTAGTTGGGATATGAAAATATTTTCTTAAAATAAGTGCAATAATATCTAATCCTGCTGTTGAGCCTCCAGCAGATAAAATAATACCTATAGAAATACCAACAAGAACACCTACTACAACTGTAATCAAAATAGGATCTTGGAATGTATATGTCCAAAAGGTCGTAGTCGATAGAAAAAGAGAAGTTATTACAATAGAGTAGATTGTATAGAGTAATGTTTTTTTATCTAAAAATTTAAAGCCAAAAATGAGCAAAATACCATTTAACAGAAAATAAAACAAACTCATAGGAATTCCTGTTAAATAAAATAGCATCATGGATAATCCACTAATACCACCTTGTCCCATTTTATTGGAGATAAGAAAGGTATTAACCGTGAAGGCAAACAGAAAACATCCTAATGTAATAATTGCTAAGGATTGGATTGTTTTTTTCATAAAATACTCCTATTCATAATTTGTATTATAGCATTTTAGCATATTGTCTTATTTTATTCAATGAGATGTTAAAAAATATAAAAAAGAGCGTATATTATAAGTAAAGGATAGAGGGGGGATGCAAAATGATTGAACAATTTGCTGAAAAAATGCTTATGGCAGCATTAGACAAACATATTTCAGATATTCATATTACACCACTTAATACGTCTTATCATATTTATTTTCGCTATTTAGACAAATTAGTGTTGATGAAACGTGTATCATACGAATACGGACAACGCCTAATAGCATATTTTAAATACGGTAGTCGTATGAGCGTAGGAGAAAAACGAAAACCTCAATCAGGAGCTATGCGAATGAGTATTCATGATTGCCATTTTGAAGTGAGGACATCAACAATCAGTAATTTTCTTTCCCAAGAGTCAATGGTCATTAGATTATTGAAAATGAAACGAGAACTGAGTACTTTGCCTCATTTTTTTCCAAAAGAAGTTGAAAAATTGTATCACTTATTACAACGTAAACAAGGATTGATTATTTTTGCTGGTCCGGTTGATTCAGGGAAGACGTCAACTGTACATTATTTATTAAGAAGATTGTACGATGAAAAAGCAACACATATTTTAACATTAGAAGATCCAGTCGAAATTACAGATGATCGTTTCTTACAAACAGAAATTAATGAAGCAGCAGGTATTGATTACGATATTTTAATTAAAGCAAGTTTACGCCATCATCCAGATATTTTAGTCATTGGCGAAATAAGGGATGTCAATACAGCAAAAATGGCAATTCGTGCCACACTAACAGGGCATTTAGTGATTGCTACTATTCATGCTAAAAGTAGTATAGGAGTAGTTGAAAGATTAAAAGACTTATCTATTTCCGATAATCTGATTTATGAAACGCTAACAGGTGTTGTATCACAGCGTCTACTTCCACGATACTGTGCGTTATGTCAAGATGATTGCCAGTTGTTTTGTCAACATATTCCATTTGCCCAAAAACGTTTAGCCTTAACAGATATTGTCAGTATTAAGTACATTCGTCATTATTTCTTAAAAGACTATGCTTTAAATGGATTCAATAAACAATTAAAAAGAGCATACGCTATGCAATTTATTTCAAAACGTTGTTTAGAGGAGTATTGGATTGATGAGTAGGACAAAATGGACTTATAAGACACAAGCATATTTTTTAGTTAAATGTGCAGAATTATTAGCTGAAGGATTTGTCATGGAAGAAGTGCTACAGTTTTTAGAACTTATTATGCCCAAACAAAAAGAGGCGTTAAGGTATGTCACTAAAATGATGAAAATAGGACAAAGGTTTGATCAAACATTGCATAAATTGAATTTTAAACAATCAGTAATTGCTCAAATTTATTTAGCACAAGAAAATGGACAATTTATCCAAGTGCTACACACTTGTGGAAAAGAAATTGAAACACGGCATCATCAATTAAATAAATTAAGACGATTATGTGTGTATCCACTCATATTACTTGCTTTTGTTTTACTATTGTTATTTGGAATAAGGCAATTTTTTTTACCTCAACTTATGCAACTTTCTGAAAAACAAAATGCATTGAGTTCAATAACCGTTATGCTCATTAAAGAATTGCCAAGTATTATTGGTGGAATAATTTTTGGGTTCTTGGGACTTTTTACTAGTATAAAATTAGTTTATAGGCACAAATCTGCACTTGAAAGAGTTGTACTTTTATGTAAAATCAGACCGTTTAGAGAATGGATTAAATTATATTATACAGCGTATTTTAGTCGTGAACTCGCTTACTTTTATGAAAATGGCTATTCTCTATCTCAGATAGTCCACTTACTAAAAAATGGCAATACCTCACTTTTGTTAAAAGATTTTGCTTGTGTGTTGGAATCTTATGCACAAACTGGAAATCAACTTCATGATACATTAAAACATCTGTCATTTTTGAAAGAGGAGATGCTCTATATTGTTCAACATGGTGAAAAAATTAGTCAGCTACCGTTGAAATTGACAGTATTTTCTAAAGATTGTTTCACACGTTTAGAAAAAGATATTGAATTAAAATTAACATTTATACAACCTATCATGTTCTTAATTGTAGGAATAATTGTTGTTTTAGTATATTTAACGTTGATGTTACCTATGTTATCTCTAGTAGATACACTATTATCATAAATGATATTAAAATAAGAAAGGAGAATTTTTATGCAAAAAAGATTAAAAAGTAAACAAGCATTTACATTATTAGAAATGTTAGTTGTTCTATTTATTGTGGCTATTCTAATGTTATTGGTTGTACCTAATATTGGAGCTAAAAGAGAAAGGATTGATAAGCAAGGAACCCAAGCTCTAGCTAGTGTTATTCAAACGCAAGTTGAACTTTATGAACTAGAAAATAAAAATCAATCTGTTTCATTAGATGCACTTGTAGAGGGTGGCTATTTAAGCCATAAACAAGCAGAGGAAGCCTTGGAACGTCACATTAGCATTTCTGGAGATGGTCATGTATCGTATCCAGAATAGACAAGGGTATACATTAATTGAAACTCTAGTTGTCTTATCTATTGTGGTATTATTAGGGATATTTACAATTCAAGTTCCAAAATATGTACGTGAGGAAGTTGAAACAGAACTATTTGTTCAAACCATTAAACAGCAATTGTATTTGGCACAACAGTATGCATTGATTAGTGGACAAGAGGTAACATGTACAATTAATCAACAAAGTGTATTCAGTACAGTTCCACATGCTAAACCCATTTCAGTTCCTGAACATATCCACGTCAATGCAGTAAACTATCGCTTTGCAGCTTTTAGTGGACATGCTATTCAATTTCAAAATGCTATTTTAAAGGACAAGCATTATATGTATATTGTACATGTTCAGTTTGGGAAAGGAGTTTTTTGGATTGAAAAGATTAAAATATAAGCAAGCCTTTATCTTATTAGAGAGTATTTTTGCTTTTACCATAATAAGCAGTGCTATCTTATTGTGTTCACTAACATTAGTACAATTTTATCAACAAGAAAATCAACGATTACAACAAATTGAGGCTTTAAGATTAGCAGATTCTTGTGTCATAGAACAGAAAGAAAAGAAAATTGGACAACAGGTTACTATTTATTATAACTTACAAGAGGTCAGAATATATGAAGACAAAGAAAATCCGATTTATATCTACATGGAAGACTAAACAAGCCTTTACTTTAGTAGAAACTGTTGTGGCATTATTTGTTTTAAGTGTGACTTGTGTTATCGTTTTATCTAGTGTACATACAATAAAAACGTATAGAACGTATGAGGAAAATAGCCATGATATAGCTTGGTATCAGTTTTGTACGGAATTTGAAAATCAAATAAGTCAAGAATATATGGAAAAGGTAGATTTTAATGTATTAATGACAAGGCAAGAAGATAAGTATATTTATTATGAACAGTATAAAAATATGATTCGACGGACAAGTTCAAAAGGAGGTCATGAACCGTTACTCTTAAACGTGCAATCGTGGAACTTATTTCAACATCATGATTACATTATTGTACGTATTAGATTTGAAAACGGGAAAATATATGAACATACAATCTATACTAGACAAATGCTTAAAAAATCATGAGAAAGGGAGCATATTATTAGGTGTGATATCGGTTTTAAGTATTATACTCTTATGTATGAGTATAGGTATAATTGGGTATGCTCACAAAAATAGCGTGTTAATCTTAGAAAAGAGGCATCGTTTAGGAAAAATAATGATTCACATGGTATGGAATAAAATTAAAGAGAATCCACTAAAATATGATAAGCAATATATTTCTTTTAATTTAGGAAACGTGTTTATTGAACATCAACAAAATAAAATGGTATTGACTAGTCAGTTGAAAACTCATGAAATCATAAAGCAAGTATTTATTTTCGAAAAATAATGAGCTATACTATACATAAGACAAGATCATTAGGTTTTATGTATAAATTATGCTAAAATAATGGGAATGGAGGTAAGCAATGGATAATTCAGTATATGGAACAACTATTACCGCAATGATTATAGACGAAAATCAAGAGCAGTATTTTGTTCAAAAAAATGGCGTTACGTATGCTTTAGATAAGAATAAGAATGAGAACAATCAACTTAAAATAGGAGATATGGTTCAAGGGTTTGTTTATGAATCAAGTACAAAAAAAAGACGTATGACAACATGTATTCCTAAAGTACAACAAGGTAAATATGGATGGGGCACAGTAACTCAGGTGCGTAAGGATTTGGGAGTATTTGTTGATATTGGTTTGCCAGATAAAGAAATTGTTGTATCTTTAGATGATTTGCCACAAATAACGTCTTTATGGCCTAAAAAGGAAGATAAACTATTATTAAGTTTAAAAGTAGATAAAAAAGAGAGAATTTGGGGAGAACTAGCCAGCGAAAAAATATTTAGAACAATTGCTAAAAAAGGCAAAGAAAGTAGCCATAATCAAGATGTTGAAGGGATTGCTTTTAGGTTAAAATTAGTAGGGACGTATATTTTGACATCTGACTATCATATTGGATTTATTCATCCTAGTGAACGTGTTGATGAACCAAGGCTAGGGGAGCGTGTCAAGGGAAGAGTTATCGGAGTTAGACCAGACGGAGTGTTGAATATTTCTTTAAGACAACGTGCTCATGAAGCTATAGACGATGATTCACAGATGATTATGGCGTTATTAGAACAGTCTACAACTTACAGTTTGCCGTATTCAGATAAAAGTCAACCAGATGAAATAAAACAATATTTTGGTATTAGTAAAGGACAATTTAAACGTGCTATTGGTAGACTTTTAAAAGAAAAGAAGATTGAACAAAAAAAAGGGAGTATTTATTTAATTCAGCATGATGTTAAATAAATTGGTCATCAAAGATTTTTTGATTGAATTACAAGAAATAGGTTTGGCAAAAAATAGTGTAGACAGCTATCAAATAGATTTAAATCAATATTATCATTTTCTAGTGTCAACATATAAAGTAGAAAAGTGGCATGATGTGACCCAAGATCATATTCGTCATTTTTTAGCTAGTTTATATGATGAGGGAATAAAATCGACAAGTGCAAGTAGAAAGATTTCGGCATTACGAAAATTCCATAAATTTTTAAAAAATGAGGCAGTAACATCGGAAAATCCAATGAGCAGAATAGAGCTGCCTAAAAAAAGAAAAAATTTACCAACTTTTTTATCTGAGGAAGAAATTAATCTGCTATTAGATACACCTGATTGTAGCACTTTAAAAGGTATTAGAGATAAAGCTATTTTGGAAGTGATGTATGCTACTGGAATGCGTGTTTCAGAAGTGTGCGAGTTAAAGATTTCTCAAGTGCATTTGGATACTAAAATGATACATATTATTGGAAAAGGAAACAAAGAAAGAATAGTTATTTTGGGAGAGTTAGCTATTGAAGCTTTGGAAAAATACTATCAATTCGTTCGATTGGAGTATTGCATCGAAACTTCAGGGGATTATGTTTTCTTAAATCGACGAGGGAAACATTTTACACGACAAGGGATTTGGAAATTGTTAAAAGAACTATTAATTCAAGCAGGCATTACTAAGAAAGTTACGCCTCATACTATCCGTCATTCTATAGCGACGCATTTATTAACTAGAGGTATGGATTTGAGGACTGTACAGGAATTATTGGGACATGAACATTTAGTAACAACACAGATTTATACACATTTAGAAAAGAAAAAAATAATGGATGAATACATTATGGCTCATCCTCATGCAAAGAGTAAAGGTGAAGAGATATGAAATTTAAACGTGTACATTTAATTGTAATGGATTCAGTAGGCATTGGAGAAGCACCAGATGCTGATAAATTTGACGATTTAGGTGCGCATACTTTAGGACACATTGCACAGCAAGAAGGATTACATGTGCCTAATATGGCTAAATTAGGCTTAGGTAAAATTGAGCATTTAGAGGGCGTAGACAATATGCTTGAAACACAGGGCTATTTTTCAAAATTACAAGAGGTGTCTGTTGGTAAAGATACCATGACTGGTCATTGGGAAATCATGGGATTACGCATTGATACTCCGTTTAGAACATTTCCTAATGGATTTCCAGAAGAATTATTAGAAAAAATTGAAAACTATACAGGAAGAAAAGTCATTTGTAATTTGCCATATAGTGGAACAAAAGTGATTGATGATTATGGTAAGGAACAAATGGAAACTGGTGCATTAATCGTGTATACTTCTGCTGATCCAGTATTACAAATTGCTGCTCATGAAGACATTATACCATTGGAAGAATTGTATGATATTTGTGAATATGTGAGAAGCATTACTTTAGAAGATCCGTATATGATAGGACGTATTATTGCTAGACCTTATGTTGGTGTACCTGGACAGTTTAAGCGAACAAGCAATCGTCATGATTATGCACTAAGCCCATTTGGAGAAACGACTCTAAATTATTTAGAACAATCTCATTATGATGTTATTGCTATTGGAAAAATTAATGATATTTTCAATGGAGCAGGGATTACTAAAGCTATTCGTACTAAAGATAATATGGACGGAGTAGATAAACTGTTAGATGTAATGGCATCTGATTTTACCGGATTAAGTTTTTTAAATTTAGTAGACTTTGATGCCTTATATGGACATCGTCGAGATACTAAAGGATATAAAGAAGCTTTGGAAGCATTTGATAATCGTTTGCCTGAAATTATTGAACATTTGGCAGAAGATGATTTATTAATAATTACGGCTGATCATGGGAATGATCCAACTTTCAAAGGAACTGATCATACAAGAGAGTATGTGCCAATTCTTGTATATTCTAAACAATTTACGCAATCAAAAGCATTACATTCAGGTGGGCATTTTGCAGATATTGCGGCAACGATTTCAGAAAATTTCTCTGTTGAAAAAACAGATCAAGGAAATAGTTTTTTAAATCAGCTTATTTAGTAAATTAAAGTAATGCTTAAATAACAAAATGTGCTATGTAATAGGTAATTGAATAAAGATATATAAATGAAACAATGGAGGATAAAATGGTTTTAGTGTATAGACAAAAAATTAAAGAGGCAGCACAATTTTTAGAAAGCAAAGGGATTGCAAATCCTGAATGTGCATTAATTTTAGGTTCTGGGTTAGGAGAATTGGCTCAAGAAGTAGAGCAAGCTATTGAAGTGAGTTATTCGGATATACCCCATTTTCCAGTGTCTACAGTTGAAGGGCATTCTAATGAGCTTGTATTCGGTACTTTGAGTGGGAAAAAAGTTATTGTAATGAAAGGTAGATTTCATTATTATGAAGGATATAGCTTAGATTCTATTACATTTCCTATTCGAGTATTTAAAGAATTAGGTATTCAGTCAGTGTTTTTAACGAATGCTGCAGGTGGAGTAAACGAGAGTTTTAAACCTGGAACATTAATGATGATTACAGATCACATTAATTATGCAGGCCCTAATCCTTTAATTGGTGAAAATGATGATGAAATAGGGCCACGTTTCCCTGATATGACACAAGTGTATCATAAAGCATATCAAGAAACGATTAAAAAAGCAGCTAAAGAAGTTGGTATAGATTTAAAAGAAGGCGTATATACATGGTACTCTGGTCCGTCTTATGAAACACCGGCAGAAATTAGAATGTTTAGAGTGTTAGGAACAGATGCTATTGGTATGTCAACTGTTCCAGAGGCAATTGTAGCTAATCATGCTGGAATGAAAGTTATGGGAATTTCTTGCATTACCAATTTAGCTGCTGGAATGAGTGGAGAAACATTGAGCCATGCTGAAGTTGTGGAAGTGACACAAAGGGTGAAACATTCCTTTAAATGTTTAGTGAAAAAAACATTGGAATTAGTTTAAGAAAAGTAGTTTATTTATGTAAAATGGATTGAGAAAAAATCTAAAGAAAACAGGTACCACATTGGAATAATCGTATAGTGTTGATATGGTAAGATTTCAAACTTTATGATGTGCAATACAAAAGTACTTTTCTGAATGTATAAAATCGTGTTGGTAAACTATTTTTGTTTATCAACACGATTATTTTGTATATAAAAAGTAAAAAAACTTATAAATTGTAAGTTGATAAATCTTTTTTACAATGATTAGTTTATTTTTGTGATAGTATAATTTCAAAAGTTATTTATCACTTTGTATAGAAGAATTAGTTATCTATAAGAGTTAACAAAATAGAGGGGGATTTTTAACATCAGAAAGTTATATCTATATGGTGCAACTTTTTGTGAAAAATGTGTAAACATATGATTGAATTCTAATGTGTATATGATATACTAATCATAAATAAGTCTATATTGGTAATAAGGACATTTAGGAGAGCATATGAAAAAGAAAAACTGGTTAATGATGATAGGGATAATATGTTTAATAGGAGGTGGAGTTATGGTGAGTCAATGGCAAAGTGAACAGTTTTCATTAAACGGAACAACACAAAAAAGTCCAAAAGAAAAACAGTTGGAATATTTAAAAGCACATGAACAAGAGATGTTTGAGTATGTGCACAAGAGATTTCCAAAAATAGATAGTGTACAGTGGGATTGGGATACATTGCGTGTAGGTGGTGTTAGTAATGGTCTATTTATAACGAGTTATAATTTGGCAATTAGAGGAAAGTTCAACCATATAGAAGATACATGGATAGGTATTGATTTTCATTTAGAAAAAGAAACAGATATACCGAATATAAAAAAAATGGGTATGTTAAACAATCCAAGTATTTTAACACCTGAGGGTTGGAGACCTTATGAGTAATTTAGAAAACTTTGATAATTTATATGCGAATTTAGTGCAAAGCGCATGTAAAGATAGATGTTATGGATTTTTAGGGTTAAGATAGAAATTTTTGTTAAAAACATATCAAAATTATATTTAAATCTAGGATTGTTTTTTTACGAGTAAAATATACTAATCACGAATAAGGCTATACTGGTATTAAGGACATTTAGGAGAGCATATGAAAAAGAAAAACTGGTTAATGATGATAGGGATAATATGTTTAATAGGAGGTGGCGTTATGGTGAGTCAGTGGCAAAGTGAACAGTTTTCATTAAACGGAACAATACAAAACAGTCCAAAAGAAAAACAGTTGGAATATTTAAAAGCACATGAACAAGAGATGTTTGAGTATGTACATAAGAGATTTCCAAAGATAGAGAGTGTACAGTGGGATTGGAGTACATTGCGTGTAGGTGGTGTTAGTAATGGTCTATTTATAACGAGTTATAATTTGGCAATTAGAGGAAAGTTCAACCATATAGAAGATACATGGATAGGTATTGATTTTCATTTAGAAAAAGAAACAGATATGCCGAATATAGATAAAAAGGGGATGAATCATGATCCAAGCATTTTGAAAGAAGGGATTTGGATACCGTATGAGTAATTTAGAAACCTTTAATAATTTATATGCGAATTTGGTTTAAAACGCATGTAAAGATAGATGTTATGGATTTTTTAGGGTTAAGATAGAAAAATTTGTTAAAAATATATCAAAATTATATTTAAATCTAGGATTGTTTTTTGCGAGTAAAATATACTAATCACGAATAAGGCTATACTGGTATCAAGGACATTTAGGAGAGCATATGAAAAAGAAAAACTGGTTAATGATTGTAGGGATAATATGTTTAATAGGAGGTGGAGTTATGGTGAGTCAGTGGCAAAGCGAACAGTTTTCATTAAATGGAACAACACAAAAAAGTCCAAAAGAAAAACAGTTGGAATATTTAAAAGCACATGAACAAGAGATATTAGAAAAAGTAAAAGAGTGGTATCCCAAGATAGAGAGTGTACAGTGGGATTGGGATACATTGCGTGTAGGTGGTGTTAGTAATGGTCTATTTATAACGAGTTATAATTTGGCAATACAAGGTAAATTTAACTATTTACATACTACCTGGATAAGTGTAGATTTTTATTTAGAAAAAGAAACGGAAATTCCTAGTGTAGAAAAAATGGGAATGAACCATGATCCAAGTATTTTTAGAGATGGAGGGTGGTGGATATATGAGTAATTTAGAAACCTTTGATAATTTATATGCGAATTTAGCACAAAGCGCGTATGTGGATAGACCGTATAACTTTCCAGATATATTACCAAATATAGATAATAAATTATTAGACTATTCTGTCGATGGAAGCGGAAAAGACGGTGACACTACATTCGGTGGGCAACATTTAAAAAATAACGGTGTTGTGTATTTACAATCCGATTCTACTCAACAAGCTGGGCAAAATTCAACGTCAAAACATAGAAAAAGTGTGTTAGTTGATGAGAAAGAGGGATTTCAATCCTATTTTTTGACGGATACACCTACATTGAATTTGGAAACAAAGGATGCATATTTGTCTATTAGGGGAAGTGACGGGTTTTCATCGGATACTATAAATGATTGGGTATGGAATAATGCAATGTTCACATTGTTTGATGATTATATTCCACAAGCCAAATTAGCCAACACAGCCATAGATGTGAAATTGGGTGAGTTGGGAAGAAATGCTCCAAAAGCGAAACTGCATATAACGGGGCATTCTTTAGGTTCTATTGTTAGTGTGCAATCTCTAGCAAAATTAACGGATGAGAATTTGGATAAAATTGGAGAAGTTGTTGTATTTCAAGGTCCAGACACAATGGCTAGCTTAAAAAAGATGAAGTTGTCTAAAGATAAAATTGCAAAAATAAGTCAAAAAGTAACTTATTATGTGAATCCTTTTGATCTTGTGTCTATGTTTAATCGTCACACACCTCTTGATGAACAAGTTGGACGTGTAAATGTCATTATTCCAAAACATTTTACATCAACCTTTGATAATCTTAGTTCTCACGATTTTGGGGAGTTTCAAATAGATAGTTATGGTAATGTTCTTGTAGCCAGTGAAGATTTTCATCCAGAATATTTAAGAGCAGGAGAAAAGGTGGCAGAATTACTCAATAAATTTAAAAAAGCTAATGTCGGTGGCAAAATAAGGCGTGCGTTTTCATTTATGAAAGAGTATCAATCTATTATTGAAGAAACAAGGCAACAAAGTATACAATGGAACATAGATAATATTCCTAAATTACAACAGAGTATTGGAGAAACACACGGTGCAAAGCAACTTATCTTACGCTCACAGCTTTTATTTTCGACAGGTCAATTGGCAATGCTAGAAACCGAAAATTTTGTTAATGATTTCAAGCGCCACATTAAAAACTACAAAGAACAGATTTATCAAATTATTCAAGATATGAATAGACAAGCTCATGCCGTGGCGCATTTTCTGTCGCATGCACAAGTGCATGCAATTTTGGAATGTGTGCAAGTTCCAAATTTTTGGAATGAGGATATTGAAGCAATGACAGTGAAAGAATTAGATGATTATAAACTAAGGATAGACCAGTTTTCAGAAGCGTTGTTTAAATCTATTGAACACCTAGAAGCCTTAGATAAAGAACAAGGAGCCAATTTTGAACAAGTTATGGGGAGTGTACAAGAAAGGTGGGCAAAATAATGGATTTTATTGATATTGATAGTTTGACAAATTATCAGGTACAGTTGGAAAAATTTATTAAGTTTATGCAACAACAAGAACACACACTACTTTACAGCATTATTAATGCTAGAACCAATTATATTAGTCAATTACAAACAGAACTGGAACAATTACTAGTGAGTGGTAGGCAAACATCTCATGAGAATACAAAACATAAATTTATTAACAATATGCAGAAAGGATTTAGTGGGAAGGCTGCACAAGCAGCAGAACAAACGCTACAAAGTATGCCCGAACTGCAATTAAAAACACCTATAAAAAAAGAGGTTAGGATATGTTGAGGTTGGAAAACGAATACTATGAGCTTGAGCAAGAGTATCATGAGAAAAAGAAACGTTATCAAACAAGTCAAGATACATTGCATCATTTTCAAAAACAAGTTAACGTAAAAACAGAAGAATTTGTGAAGTATATACAGCATATTTATAAGGAAGATACTACACAACAATCACGGCAGTATGTTAATCAATTATTAGACACTTTAGATTATGTTAATAAAGAGTATAGGCAACAAATAGAAGTTTTAGACAATGAACTCATGAAGTTGAAAAAAGACTATATCAATAAGCAAGAGGATATAGCTAGACAGCAGCAAGAAAGCAAGAGTAGAAATGATAGTGGTATGCGATAAGAGTGCATACCGTTTTTTGTGTTTTGGATATATGTTTATGAAGAAAATGGAAAGAATAGTGCCAAGGTATAGAGGAACATCTTATACTAGTAAACTATTTCTTGCTATGTGAAAATATAAATAGATTGCATTAACATAAAAAAACGTATCCTGTTGATGAACATCATATTTTTCAACAGAACTATTGCTCTAAAATGTAAAGTGCATTCTAACTGATTAAAACATAAGTTAAAAAAATTTTCCATATAAATATGAAGCAAATGACTGAAGTTTTATAACTTCTTTCCTTGCATCACATGCTACACATTAATTTTTTAGAGAAACTATATGTACTTGAGTCGCTAAATAATATGCTATTTTTATAGCTGTTGTAAATAGGCAGACTAGTACGGCTTTTGCACTGAACATTGATTTTTTATACATGTTGCTAAATAGGAATAGGTCATTTGATGTAGGCTAGGCACTTGACGTGTGAATTGTGTATAGGTGCTATTGTGCAACAGTAAATTTTTGGAGGTTAAAAGTTCTAAACGTGCGTATCGTTTAGCAACAAACAACGTGGCAATCGGTTGGGTGTTAGAACAAGATATTGTTGAAGCATGGCAAATTTTGGAACAAGCACCAAAAGAAAGTACACAATTCACATTAGGTGAAAAAACGTATAAAATTGAAGAACTGTAAAGAACCCCTAGCCTTTGGCTAGGGGATTTTTTATTTGTCCATAATTTTGTCCATTTAAAAAAATTTACAGTTAATTATATTTGGTCATACTACGCATTACAAAGCCATTCTTAACACATTTTTTACTATATTTCACTAAAAAAATCCCTATGTAACATTTTTTGTCGTTCAGGGTATATTTTTAGTTGAACAACATGCTGAATTTGACAAAAGCCTATTTTTTCGTGTACTCTATATGCAGTAAAAAAGGAAGGCATTGAGGTATGGAGAAGGGAAAGGAATTGTTAATTAAGTTGGACGATTTTGAAGGTCCACTAGATTTATTGTTACATTTGATTAAAGAAACAAAAATGGATATACAAGAAGTTCCAATGTTGATTATTGTTGAGCAATATTTACAATTTATTCACTCGATGTCTATTATGCAGTTAGATATTGCAGGAGAGTATTTAGTTATGGCGGCTACCTTGCTTGAAATAAAGAGTCGTTTGTTGCTGCCTAGAGTTGATGTGGTAGAATTTGATGAGATGTATGAGGAAGATGAAAATTTAGAGGAAGAACTAGTACGGCAATTGATTGAATATCAGCAATTTAAAGAAGTTGCACAAGTGTTAAAAGAAAAAGAAGACGAACGAGGACAATATTTTACAAAAGAACCTAGTAATTTAGAAACTTTGCAAGATAGTGTGCCACTGAAAGTTGGTGAAGTGCATTTAGATGATGTGATTCAAGCATTTAAAAAAATGTTTCAAAAACAACTTGAGCGTCAACCTATTCAAGCTAAAATTGAAATGGACGTTATTTCTGTTGAACAAACTATGCAGATGATTGTAGACAAGTTGAAAAATTGTACGGAAAAGATTTCTATTTTTGAGTTTGTTGATTCTAAACCAACATTAATTGCAACGTTTTTGGCGATATTAGAGTTAGCAAAATCAAAAAAAATAGTATTTGAACAAAGTGTACTAGGTGGCGATATTTTAATTGCACAGGGAGAAGCTATTCATCAAGATATAGATGTCACATTAACAAGTGGAGTGTAGTGAAAAATTTGATATAACATAATAAATGAGGTAAAAACATGAGTATTTTAGGAGAAATTGAGAGTCTTTTGTTTGTTTCGGGTGATGAGGGGCTTTTATTAGCAGATCTTGTGGCATTAACTAGACAAGAATTATCTTTAGTCGAGGAAGCTATCCAAGAATTACAACAGAAATATAGTGATGATGAACATTCAGGGCTTGCTTTAGTGTCTTTTGCTGGTCGGTATCAGTTAGTGACGAAAGGTAAATATGCAGAAAGTATTCGACAATATGCAATTTCTCCGTTTGCTACAAAATTATCGCAGGCAGCTTTAGAAACTTTGGCAATTATCGCTTATAAACAACCCTTAACAAGAGCACAAATTGATACAATCAGGGGAGTTCAATCAAGTGGAACGTTACAAAAATTACAATTGCGTGATTTGATTGAATCAAAAGGGAGAGAAAACAGTCCGGGAAAACCTATTTTGTATGGAACAACAGACTATTTTATGAATTATTTTGGTATTACAGACATGAATCAGTTGCCAGATATAAGTAATTTAATGGAAAACAATCAGGAAGACATACAAGATTTATTTAATCAACGCTATGCACAATTATCAGAAAGTGAGGAGTAGTGAAAATTGGAAAGATTACAAAAAGTTATGGCACATGCAGGTGTTGCTTCTCGTCGTAAATGTGAAGAATTGATAGTGAATGGTAAAGTTTATGTCAATGGGATCTGCATTAGAGAATTAGGTGCTAAAGTTAGCCCAAATGATAAAATAGAAGTTAATGGTGTCCCATTGTATAAAGAGACTCTAGTTTATTATCTGTTTCATAAACCAGCAGGAGTGATTTCGGCTGTTAGTGATGATAAAAACAGACGTGTTGTTGTTGATTATTTTCCCCATGTTAGTGAGCGTATTTATCCTGTTGGTCGTTTAGATTATGATACAACTGGTTTGTTGCTATTAACAAATGATGGTGAATTAGCACAATTATTGATGCATCCTAAATATCATGTAGACAAAACTTATGTGGCTAAAGTAAAAGGTATCCCTAATGACAAACAAATAAAGCAGTTGCGTTATGGTGTTAAAATTGATGGGAAGATGACTTCTCCAGCTAAAGTAACGGTATTATCTACTGATTATGATAAAGGCACATCACGAATAGAATTAACTATTCATGAGGGGTGGAATCATCAAGTAAAAAAAATGTTGATGGGTGTTGGATTACCTGTAATGAAATTAAAACGAGAACGATTCGGCTTTTTAACTTTGGAAAATTTAGCTGCTGGACAATGGCGAGCGCTGAAAAAGAACGAAGTCAGCAAATTAAGACAAGAGGCTTTACGAAAATAATGAAAAGAAGATTGTATGAACATATACAGTCTTTTTTGTTATAAGAATAGCACTTTTTTTTGAAATTTGGTATAATCTAAGTGTCTATGATATGATCATGGGATAAATTGGTAATGATAGGAGATTAGTATGAAAAATGTTAGAATTGTGACGGATTCCCTTGCAAACCTAACTGAAGAAGAAATCAAAACATATCATATTGATGTGGCATACTTAAACATATTGGTAGATAATCAATCCTATGTTGAAAATGATCCGGCTATGGCTAAAGACAGATTTTATCAAGTGTTGTCGCAAGCAAAGACGTTGCCAAAAACAAGTCAACCGTCTATTGGGACTTTTTTAGATATTTTTGATTCTTATGAGGAAGGAACAGAAATTATTTCAATTCATGTTGCTTCTACGTTAAGTGGGACAGTAGATGCTGCTAGACAAGCCGGAAATATGTCAAAAAATTCGGTGACTGTAATAGAATGTGGTATGGCAGATCGAGCTCAAGCCTATCAAGTCATTGAGGCTGCTAAATTGGCACAATCTGGAGCAAACAAAGAGGAAATTTTAGCACATATTCAGCATGTTAGAGAGAATACGCAACTTTATATTTGTGTTTTTTCATTGGATAATTTAGTAAAAGGTGGACGTGTGAGCCGTGCAAAAGGCTTATTATCTAGCCTATTAAATATTAAAGTGATTTTTGAAGTAAAAAATGGTGAATTATTACCCTTACAAAAAGGACGAGGTGCTAAGGCGATTCAGTCATTTATGGACGAAACAGTATATCCAGATCTTGAAATTAGCCAAATTGAGCAATGTTCATTGTCTTATGTAAAAGAAACAGAGTTCATTCACGCACAAATTCAGCGTTTATCACAAATGTTGCCTAAAGAAAAACTTCATATAGGGTATACAATTCCAACTGTGGCCATTCACACAGGTGAGGGTGCGTTTGCGATAATTTATTATAAAAAATAGGAGAGTATATGTATCGATCGTTTTATCAGTTTATTTTAACTTATGTAGATCCGTATAAAAAGGATATGCATACATGCTTTGCTAATGTTGTATCGGAGGATATAGGTTTTCCGAAACACTCTGATCAATATGATGAGATTGTTAATTATATTGAATTAACAGATATTTACAGCCAATATATTCAAAACTTTGATGAATTATGGGAAGTTTACAAAGAATTGTGTACAAAGTAAAAGAAAGAAGAGGTAGAGAAAATGAGTGTACATATTGCAGCAAAACCAGGAGAAATTGCAGAAATCGTGTTATTACCGGGAGATCCGTTACGTGCAAAATTTATTGCAGAAACATTTTTAGAAGATGTGGTGCAATATAATACCATTAGAAACATGTTTGGATATACTGGAACATATAAAGGCACACGTATTTCAGTACAAGGAACAGGAATGGGCATACCGTCTATTATGATTTACGCTAATGAATTGATTACACAATATGGAGTCAAAACATTAATTAGAATTGGTTCAGCAGGTGCAATGAATACAGATGTTAAAATTAGAGATATTGTCTTAGGGCAAGGTGCAAGCACAGATTCAAGCATTTTTAAACATATTTTTGCAGATCAAGTGAGTTTTTCAGCAGTGTCTAATTTTGAATTATTAGACAAGGCATATCATACTGCTAAACGTTTAGGACATCATAATTTACATGTTGGGAACATTTTATCTGCAGATAGATTTTATGATGCAGAGATGAATAAAGGAAAATTAGCAGACTATGGTGTGTTAGCTGTTGAAATGGAAGCAGCAGGATTATATGCTTTAGGTGCACAGCACGGTGTTAAAACATTGGCAATGGTAACGATTAGTGACCATTTAATTACAGGAGAAGAAACCACTGCACAAGAAAGAGAACAAACATTTACAGCAATGATGGAAATTGCACTTGAAACAGTGGTGGGGTAGATTATGTTAAAAAATAAAAAAATGATTACTTTTTCTGTAAGTTCATTTTTAGGAATGATTGCTTTAACGATTATCCTTAGTGTTGGGTTAACGTATGGTGTTATACAAGAGAAAATAGATATGAATTATTCCGATGAAACTTCATCTACGCAATCAGCATTACCTAGTCGATTAGTCAAAGGGTTATCTAAAAGTTATGAATTAATGAAAAAGGTCTACATTGGTGAACTAGATGAAGACACGTTGATTGACGGAGCGTTATCAGGTTTTGTATCTGCTGCTGGAGATAAATATACGGCATATTTGAATGAAAAAGAATGGGAAAGTTTACAGCAATCAACAGACGGTGAATTTGAAGGCGTTGGTATAGAGATTGAAAAATCAGGGGATTATATTAGAATTGTTAGTCCATACGATAATACGCCAGCATCTAAAGCAGGACTAAGAGCAGATGATTTAATTATTGGAGTAGACGGAGAAGATATTGCCGGAAAATCAGTAAATGAATTAGCTATGAAAGTTCGTGGGAAAAAAGGAACCTCGGTAAGTTTGAAAATTAGACGCGGATCTAGTGAATTTGATGTTACTCTTGTCCGTGATTCCATTCCGTTAAATAGTGTGACGCATAGATTAGATGATGCCAATAAACACATCGGGATTATCCGCATTTCTTCATTTGCCAAAACAACTTATGATGAATTGGTTGAAGCCATTACGGCATTAAGAAAAGAGGGAGCAACATCTTTTGTCATTGATGTGAGATCTAACCCAGGAGGGTTACTTAATTCAGTAGAGCAGATTGCAAATATGTTTGTTGAAACAGGACAAGTACTATACCAAATGGATAACAAAAAAGATGGTATTCAAAAAAGTGTAGCCAACAGTTCACTTGGAACGTTTAAAGTGACTGAGCCAGTTATAGTATTAGTCAATAACGGAAGTGCGAGTGCAGCAGAAATTTTCGCAGCAGCTTTATCAGAAAATAACCGTGCGACATTAGTCGGAACAAAGACATTTGGTAAAGGAACAGCTCAATCTATTTTTCCACTGACTGATAGTACAGGAATTAAAATTACATATTCCAAATGGTTGACACCAAATGGAGAATGGATTCATGAAAAAGGTATTGAGCCACAAGAAGTTGTTGAATTACCAGAATATGCCACGTATAATCGTGTGTCTTTAAGCAGTTCAGAGGGAACTAAGTTGGAAGAGAATATGCAAGATGTGTTAAATCTTCAAAGAGTTCTAAATACATTGGATTATCCGGTTTATTTGACTGGAATGATTGATGAACAAACGCAAGCAGCTATCAAAACTTTACAATCTAGTCAACAATTAGAGGTTACAGGAGCATTAAATGAACAAACGGCTGATGTATTAAATCATTTATTAGCAGAAAAAGTTAAAGGAAATGATACACAGCTCAAAAAAGCACTTGAATTAGCTAAATAATAGTGAGGTGAAATGAATGGCTAGACGCTATAAACAAACTGAACAGAAGAAAAGTTTGTTAAAAGAAGTATTGCAGTATATCATGTTGATTGTTGTCACTTTATCACTTAGCTTTCTGCTCAAATTATATGTGATTGACGGTGTTTCTGTTGTGGGACGTTCAATGTCACCGACTTTAAAAGACGGACAAAATTTGTTTATGTATCGGCTAGGAGATATTAATCGTTTTGATGTGGTTATTTTAAAATCTCCGGACTATACTTTTGATGAAAAAGGACATCAGAAAGTATATGTCAAACGTGTGATTGGTATGCCCGGCGATACATTAGAATATCGCAACGATAAGTTAATTATCAATGGTACTGTTTATGAAGAAAAATATTTAGATGCAGCACGTCAAGAGTTAGGATATGATAATAAATTAATGCAAGATAAAACACTTGAAGAGATGTTAAGACAAGTAAGGGCGAATTACCCAAATCTTCCTCCAGAAAATACAACATTGACACAAGTTGATGGAAAAATGGTTATTCCAGAAGGTTATTACTTAGTATTAGGAGATAATCGCTTGAACTCTCATGATGGCGATGATTTTGGTTTAGCAAGTCGCAGTTTAATTGAGGGGAAAGCTGTTTTACGGTGGTGGCCTTTAAATGACTTTGGTATTGCACCATTCTAATTAAAAACAGTTAAATCGTGTTGGCGTTGCCAACACGATTCAGATTGTTGACAATATAATAAAAAAAGCACATCACATTTTTAAAATAGAAAAAATGTGATGTGCTTTTATATTAAACCTATATAGAGTAGCAAAAGTACTGTTTAAAAGAAAAAAACAATACTGTTTGTGTAGTATTGTTGCCAGTTTTTTCATATTTTGGGTA
>NZ_SPPB01000034.1 GCF_004570605.1 Granulicatella sp. WM01
TATTCTAACGGTGTTATTGAGGGGATAAATCGAAAAATAAAATTATTAAATCGCATGAGTTATGGGTTTAAATATTTTACATATTTACGAACTCGAGTATTTTTAGTGCAAGAAAAATTATTTAAACAATCTTAATATGGGCTGAAAAGTCTATCAAATCAGTATGCTTATTGTCAAGGCACGCTCACGCTATAAACCTTGACAACTGCATACCGATTCGAAAAGAAACAATTAGCCCTATTAAGAAAAAACAACTTAATATTTGCTGGAATTTTTACTTACCAACATAATTTGACGAAGAGCCAATATAACAACGTATTGGTGAACAAAGAGTTCACCAATACGTTTAGAATTAAAAATCCCCTAGCGTTTAGGCTAAGGGGATTTTATACTTTATTTAAAATGAGCGTTTATTTTTTTCTTCAAAATACAAACGTTCTACACGTTGAGTCGCCCCACGCTCTACTTGATTTAACGCACTTGCTATTGTGTCACGTGCCTGATCATACTTAAACTGATGTGTGTATAGATTGATAGCAACATTAATAGCTTTTTCAACTGAAGCATGCTCCATACGATACCGATTAGCATATTGAATAAATTGTTCCGTCAATAAAGCACTATCAATAATATTTTCTGTTTCTTCATCTAAACGCTCAACATCTTCTGTACACATCGCCACAAATTCATCAATTTCTTTCATATTGATACGAATACGATCTAATTTTTCAGACAAGGTTTCAATACGTTTAGTTGTTGCAAAAAATAAATCCAAGTAGACTTTATCTAAGCCCGGTAAATGTTGTTTTTCCAAAGCACGTTTCATATTGCGTAAATCTACTTCAAACATATCTAATTGATCACGCACCTCACGCTCTCTTTGGCTTAGTCCAGATACAGATTTCATTATCTCTGCTTGTTCTTTATCAATCTGCACTAATTTTTCACTTAGCTCTTCAAAATATGTTTTTACTGTTGTATAAACAACTTGGTGTTCTGCTAGCTGAGCACGATAATGTGTTAATGCCTCATCTTCTTTTTCAAGCTCTTCTTTAAATTGGCTTACACGTTCAACTTCTTGATCACTCAGTTCAAAACTTTGCATCACACGATCAATTTCATGCATCACAAGACGATTATTCGCCAACACATGTTTTAAACGTCCCTCTAAGCCTAGTTGAGCATTTTGAATAAATTCTTTTGCCTCAACTTCAGCCTCCATAATATCATATAGACGATCAATTTGTTTACTAATCTGTTCATTTTTTTCACGTGCATCTTCTAATTCTAAAGAAGTCACATCTTTTTTGGCAGATGCTATATTGGCTTCTACTTGTTCAATATCTTGTTCAATAGTATCTTGCTCAAATTTATATGACTCTTGAATTAATCGAGCATAGCCATCTTGTAAATCTTTAACTTGTTCTTGGTATTCTTCATCTAAAATAGTATATAAATGCGGAATATCTGCTAATTTTTCCTCTAATTTATCTGTTGCATGCTCAACATCTTTTAACACTTCACGTGCTTCTAAATAGTCAGCCTCTTCCATGAGTTGATTAAACTGTTCTAATAAATCCTCAATACCTGTTAAACGTGATTCAATCGTTGAAAAAGCTTCTTGATAAATCAAACTATCAGCTAATATTTTATTACGTAATTGTTGATATTTTTTGCTAATACCTTCAATTTCTTCATGATTGCTTGTTTCACTATCTACAATACGTTGAAGTGCCTCATCAATTTGAAAGGCTGTTTTTTCTGCCTCATCTACTAATCGTCTAGCTTCATCCAACATTTGTTTTGATTTTAATAAATGTAATTGTCCAATATGTTGTTCTGCTAAATCTAATTGCGATTCAATATTAGGTAATTGTTCTTTTACTAACTCGTCCCAACGATATGCCCAACTTTCATACAGACGTTTTGTTTGTCCAGATAAGTGCATATTTTTTAATTTAAAAATAACGGAATCAACTGGTATATCAAACACAGCTACTTTTTTTTCATCAATTTCCACAATGGCTTGTGTTTGTTTCCCTCTATAGTATAACGCTGCACCATACGCTACTAATCCAATGATGACAACGCCCATAAATATATATGTCATTCTTAACCCTCCGTATTAGTCTATAACTTCTAAAATATCTCCATTAGTATACCATTTTTTGCCCTAAAAAAACAATCACAAACCATAAATTTCATAAATTATAGTGTAAAAAGTTCTGTAGGTTTATCTGGATGAGTGTCAAATACATAAAAGTCATGATTAACACCTAAATCTTTTTCTTTCAAAATTAACTCACATGTTTGTCTAGCGACTATTTTATCATTATTTTCTTGACTTAAATGCCCTAAATAAATGCGTTTAGTGTCTTTTGTAATCATCTCACTCATTGCTAAGGCACCATCTTCATTGGATAAATGGCCTTTATCTCCTAAAATGCGTTGTTTTGTTGACCACGGATAACTACCAGCTCTCAATAATTCTACATCATGGTTACTTTCCATTAGATAGGCAGTTGCCCCTTGTAATTCATCTTTTAAACGTTGACTAACATAACCCGTGTCCGTTAGCATCACAAAACTTTTATTGTCTTTATGAAATGAATAAAACTGTGGTGCTATGGCATCATGAGAAACGCCATAACTAAAAATATCAATATCTCCTAAAGTGAGCGTATCTCCCATACGAAAAATATGTTTTTGTGCAATGTCAATTTTTCCAAGTTGGTTTTCCATAGCTTCCCATGTTTTCTCATTTGCATAAATATCCATACCATATTTTCTTGCCAATACACCTACACCATGAATATGATCTTTATGCTCATGCGTGACAAAAATGGCATCAACATCACAAAGTTGACGATTAATTTGTTGCATGAGTTGTTCGACTTTTTTTCCACTCAATCCAACATCAACTAAAAATTTCTTTTTTGGTGTTTCTATATAGGTTACATTACCAGTACTTCCACTGGCTAACATACTTATTTTCATTGCCCAATCAGACACAATTTTCTCCATACTTTCTATTCTAATTTCGTGTTATAAGCACACAAGAGGAAGTGGGAAAAGTCATTTTACATAAGAAATATAGTTCCTTATGCAAAATCAGTTAAGTTTCTTTGTGGTCTTTTTTATCCACCCCTCATGCTTTATCGTTTATCCCCATTCTTCAATATCAAAGAAATCAACTTTTTTCAATGAAATAAAAAATGTAGATCCTTGGTTTTCAATACTTGTCGCCCAAATTTTACCACCATGCAACTCAATCACATCTTTTGAAATGGCTAAACCTAATCCTGTTCCACCTTGTTCTCTAGAACGTGCTTTATCAACACGATAGAAGCGTTGAAACACATGTGCAATAGCTTTTTTAGGGATACCTAATCCTTGGTCACTTACACTAATGACAATGTTATCACCACTTTCAACTAAACGACACGTGATTTGACCTCCATCGGGAGAATATTTAATAGCGTTATTCAAAATATTATCAATCACACGAATCAGTTTATCTTGATCGCCCTCAATCCAAAGAGGTTTATCACTCAAATGCCTAATAATCTCATATTGCTTATGGGCGTATTCTTCAGAACTTAGCAGCATATCAAACCTATCCAAAATATTTTGCAATAACTGACAAACATCAATCATTTCAAACTCTAAACTTTGTTGACCAGAATCCATTTTTGATAAGAGTAACAAATCTGTGACCATGCGAATCATTCTATCTGTTTCAGACTGAATAACCCCTAGAAATTGTGGAGCAATCTCGGCATCTTGCCAAGCACCGTCTATCAAACTTTCAGTATAACTACGCATACTTGTTAAAGGGGTACGTAATTCGTGAGAAACGTTTGATACAAATTCTCGACGTTCTCTTTCAACTTTTTCTTGTTCAGTAATATCACTCAACACACAGACAATACCACTAATAAAACCTGATTCTCGCTTAATTACAGAAAATTCACATTTAATAATAGATTCCACATGCTCATTTTGAATAGATAATATTAACTCATCTTTTGTTTCTAGTAATTGGCGATACGTATATTTTTGACGGATTTTAAACACGTCCATAATGGACGCATACAGTACATTTTCTCTAGTTTCATCTAACAATTGTAACGCTTCTTCATTAATAATCACAATATTGCCGCGTCTATCTGTTGCAATAACACCATCACTCATATGTGCCAAGACACTATCTAAACGTTGTCTTTCTGATTCAGTTGTTGCATTTGCTTCTCTAATCTTAATGGCTAATTCATTAATCGAACGTGCCAATAGACTTAGTTCATCATTTCCCGACACATTAATATCTTCTGAATTGTACTCTCCTTCAGCGATCAATTCTGTTTTCTTTTGTATCTCCGTTACAGGCTTAGCAATCGTACGATTTGCCACAAAAATAGCTAATACAATAGTTGACATCAACACTATAATCATAATATTCATAAATAAATTAGAAATGGTTTCTAGTTGTGTATACACACTCTCAATATTAGCATCTATAATCACTGCACCTATAATAGTGTGATTGCTGGAAAAAATCGGTGTTATCACACGTAAAACACGTTGCTTAGTTCCATTTGCATCAATTGTATATTGATGACTTTTTCTCTCACCTCTTTTTAAAACAGTAGACACATCTAAACTACGAATATACATCCCTACATTAATTTGCTCAGTTTGGTTTAATACGGCAATAATTTCTGATTTTTGATTAATCATTTGAATATTAATAACATCACGTCCAACACCAGAGGCTACCAGTTCATGTGCTTTGCTCTGTAATGAGGAATCATCTACATTAGTAAGCAGTGCTGTGGCACCTGTTGCCAAGGTTTCACTGCGGCTATGAATTTGTGTTGTAAAAGTCGATACCATTTCTGCTTCTAATTGCCGGTTAAATAAAGTTGCAACCAATTGAAAAGAGGCAAAGAATAAAAGCCCAAATAATAATGGAATTTTAAAATGTAGAGATTGAAAAAATTTTTTGGATAATAACTGTTGACCTATCATGATTCTTGATCAGCACTCTTTACAAAATATCCAACACCACGTCTTGTCATTAACCACACTGGGTGTCCCGGTACATCTTCAATTTTTTCGCGTAAACGGCGAACAGTCACATCAACCGTACGCACATCTCCAAAATAGTCATAGCCCCATACTCTTTGCAATAAATCTTCTCGTGTCATTACTTGATTGACATGTTTAGCTAAATAGTGTAGTAATTCAAATTCTCGATGAGTCAGTTCGATTTCTTCTCCACGTTTTGACACATTATACGCTTCTTCGTGAATGACTAAATCTCCAAGCACAATTTCTTTTACTGGCTCTTTTTGATTAATCGCTACACTTGCTGTTTTTCGTCTTAAATTTGCTTTCACACGTGCTACTAATTCACGATTAGAAAATGGTTTTGTGACATAATCATCGGCACCTAATTCTAACCCTAATACTTTATCAATTTCAGAATCTTTTGCTGTCACCATAATAATTGGCATATCATGAGTTTGACGAACAGTTCGACAAACTTCTAGTCCATCCATTTTTGGTAACATCAAATCTAATAACATCAAGTCTGGATCAATTTTATTGACCATTTCAACGGCTTCTTCACCATCAAAGGCAACATGTACATCATATCCCTCTTTAACGAGATTAAATTTCACAATTTCTGCAATTGATTTTTCATCATCAACAACAAGAATTTTTTTCATACATTTGCTCCTTTTTCATATTTATTCATTAGTTTACACACTTATTTACAAATACCCATGCTCATTATATCATAATTTTTAAAACTTACAAAAAAGAGCACTCTAAATCGTTTACATTAATTATCACACAAATGTATCCATGCATTCTCCCTAACACTCACCTAAGAAAAACAGCTTTAAATCAAAGAGTATCCCCCTTGTTTAAAGCCATTCCATTTAGTTCCTATTCATCTTTTCTCAATGCACCAGCTTGCAATTGATACATTGTGTAATAAGTTCCTTTACGCTGCAATAATTCTTCATGCGTCCCTTGTTCTATAATAACACCTTTATCCAACACATAAATACAATTGGCGTCTTGAATAGTTGATAAACGGTGCGCAATTGCAATAGTTGTCCGCCCTTTTCGCATCTTAGCCAAGGAACATTGAATAGTTTCTTCCGTTTCTGAGTCAATATTTGCCGTTGCTTCGTCCAAAATTAAAATTTTAGGCTGCATAGCCATTGTTCTTGCAAATGCTAATAATTGTCGCTGCCCACTGGACAATGTACTTCCTCTTTCTGTAACAGGTTCACTGTATTGTTTTGGAAGTTGCATAATAAATTGATGAGCATCAACAAACTTAGCTGCCGCCTCAACATCTTGATCTGAAAGATTTTGATACATGGCAATGTTGCTTTGAATTGTTCCGTGAAATAGGAACGGATCCTGCAACACTAACCCAACATTTTTCCTTAATTCTTCTTGAGCGTATTCTTTAATATCTACACCGTCAATCAAAATTTGTCCTTGCTCAAATTCATAAAATCGCATAAATACATTAATAATTGAGGATTTTCCTGATCCAGTGTGTCCTACAAAAGCAATGGTTTCCCCTTGTTTTACACTAAAGCTAACATGATTTAATACTTGCGTTTGCCCGTCATAACTAAAGCACACATCTTTAAATTCAATATTGCCTTGTTTAATCTGCGCCGTACTTTTTCGTTGTTCTGGTTCATAGTCTTGGCGTTCAATAATATCAAATACACGTTTTGCAGCAATAACAGATGTTTGTAATTGCGAGTAATTTTGTGTTAATTGAATGAGTGGATTAAATAAACGATTGATGTATTGAATAAACGCATAAATAAGACCTGCACTTATCCCTAAGGTTTGCCAAGTTATCCCAAAATATGCCATTAATAACGCATACGCTAATAATTTTAATAGCGACATTGCTGGTCTGAGCATCAAACTATCCATAATGATTGTACGATTAGCATACATCAAATGTTCTTGATTAATGGTTTCAAATTCATCAATTAAACGTTGTTCTTGACCAAAAGCTTGAATAATCCGCATACCCTCAATACTTTCTGCCAATTTAACATTCAAATCACTCAAACGGCTACGTGTCGCCATAACCAAAGGTGTCGATAATTTCCTATATATGCTGACACACATGATAACGATTGGCAAAAGGATGACAATCATTAATGTAACACTCCAGTCTAAGCTAAGCATAGTATATAGCGTTGCACTAAAAACAAAACTTGCCCGAATAAATGCACTCAAAATATCGCTAAACATAGTAGCTATAGCTTGTGTATCATTTGTAATCCGTGCCACAATACTTCCAGAAGGTGTTCTATCGAAATATTGCATGTTTAATTGCTGCAAGTTCGAAAAGGCATCTTGTCTAATATCTCTAACTACACTAAATGATACTCTAGCAAATAACAGACTGCCTGTATATGTTAATACTAACTGCAAGACAAATAAGGCATAGTAACCAGCTAAAAGACCTACATGAAATGTTGGAGTATCTTGATGGACTAGATATGTATCAATATAATGTCTAGCCACTAAAGGAATTGTGCTCTCCACAATAGACATGACCACTAGAAAAAGAAGTGCCGCTATCATTGTCCACTTATATACAAACATATATTTCAGTAATTTAAAAAAGACTTTACGATATGATACTTTTTTTGTTTTATTCTGATTAGTCATGGTAACTCCTTTCATCTTCTAATTTTTGTGATTGATAAGTGGTATAATACCAGCCTTTTTCACGAATTAATTCATCATGTGTTCCACGCTCAATAATTCGTCCTCCTTGTAGGACAATGATTAAATCTGCATGAATTACTGCACTCAAGCGATGTGCTGTAATAATAGTTGTTTTTCCTGAACGATTTTCTTTTAAATTAGTTAAAATACGATCTTCTGTTTTGGCATCAACAGCACTTAATGAATCATCTAATAACAAAATATCTGGATTTAATGCAAGGGCTCTACTTATAGCAATACGCTGTTTTTGTCCTCCTGAAAGAGATACGCCTCTTTCTCCAATCACTGTATCAAATCCATGCTCCATTGCAACAATATCATCATAAATTTGTGTTAACTTTGCATTCTCTTGAATAACATCTTGTGACATTGTTACATCACCAAAGCTAATATTTTGTGCAATACTTGTCGCAAATAGCAACGATTCCTGAGGCACATATCCCATTAAGCGTCGTAAATCATGTAAACGGTACTCTTTAATGTTATGTCCATCTAGTGTGATAGCACCGTCTATAACATCAATTTCTCTCAATAGTAATTTTAATAACGTTGTTTTCCCTGATCCTGTCTGCCCGACAATTCCCAATGTCTTTCCTGCCTCTAGAGAAAAATCAATATGTCGTAAAACTGGCTCATGTTGATACGCAAACTGATCAATATGGAAATTCAACTTCCCATTTTTAATATGTGAAATAGGGTGTTCAGCCTCAACAACATCACTTTTTTCTGATAAAACATTCATAATACGATTATACGATACGCTCCCTCGTTGCATAATATTAAATAACCAACCTACTGCATTCAATGGCCAAACAAGCATATCTAAATACGTCATGAATGTTATCAGTTCCCCAAGTGTAAACTCCCCTTGCTGAATAAGGTATCCACCAAACAATAGTGTTAATGTGTAACTTGCTCCTAAAAAAAGAAGTGTCACAGGTTGAAAAAGCGTGTTATGTGCCGCAGTTTTCATATTTTTGCGGAAAACATACTGATTAATTTTAGCAAAGTTTTCTGTTTCTGCCTTTTGATAGCCAAAGGACTTGGTTACTTTTATACCAGAAACACTTTCCTGAACAGTATTATTTAACTCAGAAAAAGCCATTTGAGAATCTTTAAACGCCAGATGCAACCGGTACGATAAACGATTAGTCGCCCAAGCCATAAATGGCAACGGTAAAATCGCAATTAACGTCAACTTCCAAGACAACATAAAAAACATCGTTAAAAGTGTGACTAAAGCGGTGATTGATGCATCAACTGCCGACATAACACCACCCCCAGCTAACTGGGTTAAGGCATTAATATCATTTGTTGCATGTGCCATTAAATCACCTGTTCGATATTTTTGATAAAACGCAGGGGGCATTTTAGTAAAATGCACGAATAATTGCGTTCTAAGCAAACGTCCTAAGCGACTAGCTGTCCCTAAAATATATTTACGCCATACATACCGTAAATAATACATTGCAAATGCTGAAGCGATTAATAACATCAAATTCTTGAACAAATCTCCATGAGTCAATTGCTGTGATGCAATACTATCTACGATATTCCCTATGGCTATAGGTGGCAGCAAGTTAGTAACACTCACCAAACTAAGTGCAAAAATCCCTAAAATATATCGTTTTTTCTCCAATTTAAAAAACCACCATAAGCGGCCAATAATTTTCATACTCCTATCCTCCTCACGGTAGAATGTATACCATTATAAAACGTCAAAGAAAATAATACAAATAAAAGGATGTGAGATGTCGTGCGTTACGAACGCTGAAAAAATTGTGCCGGAGCGTTCCATATTCAATCTGTCGTATAGCGACAACTGAATATGAGCGACTAACAACGTTTTTCAAGCGAGTGCGAAATCGAACTCAACTCCAGGATGTGAGGAAAGGTGTGACACGAACGAAGATAAAAGTGCTGGAGCGACTAAAATGCGACGTGTACATAACACACAGCATTTTGGAGCGAACACATCTTTTTCAAGTGAGTACCTTTCCGAACTCAACTCCAGGATGTGAAAAATCGTGTGCTTATGAGCGATGAAAAAATTGTGCCGGAGCGTTCCATATTCAATCTGTCGCATAGCGACAACTGAATATGAGCGACTAACAACGTTTTTCAAGCGAGTGCGACATCGAACTCAACTCCATATACTTATGAGCGATGAAAAAGTGCTCGCACGACTAAAATGCGATAAACGAAACAAGCGTTTCGTCAGCATTTTGGCGTAAAATATCTTTTTAGAACAAGAAAAAGTGAGTAAAATTAACATTTTATCCTATCATGTTAATTCTACTCACTTCTTAAAATACTCTTCATGAAATAGTTATTTCTCTTTAATAATTGTACGCATGACGTTAATAAGTCTTAGCATAATCATTTCAACTATACTGAAAATCTATTAATCATCATTTTTATTTTTTAAAATTCTATCTTTAAAAATATAAAGTAGCACAGAAATGACATATAAAATTGAACAAAATAATATCAAATCATTATCAATATCAATATGAATATAAACTATATATGTAAATTGACTAATAAATTTTAATAAAATAGGGAATATAACTATTGAAAAAACTAAAAATTTGTATTTTGATGTACTCATAATATTTCTCCTTTCATTACACGTCTTATTCTTCACATAATAATCATTTAGTATACGCATAGTAGACTGTGCTACTCGAAAACACTTCTCCAGCTTTTAAAATAATATTTCCAAAGTTTTCCTGATGAATGGCATCTGGTAAAATTTGTGTTTCCAATGCCACTCCGTTATGTGCAAATGGCTTAACACCACTAATCAATGGCTCATTATCCTCATATCCATTTGCTGTATAAATCACTAATGCTGGAGCATCTGTTTTCATTTGTAAATGGATACCTGTTTTCTCACAATACAGTAGTGCAGATACGTCCGCCTCTTCTAAGACAAACGCATGGTCTAGTCCATTTCTCTCTAACAATTGAGCATGCTCTTGTTTGAAAAGGTCTTTAAATAGAACACCTTTTTTCATAGCCGTTAGAAATGTAGCTTGATTATCAATTTCTCCTGTAGGAATGTTATCATTTTTTAGTATGGTATAGCCATTTGTTTTTAGTTGGATTGATGTATTGTCAATTGGCTCTTTCATATCATTAATATTAAAATAGGTGTGATTAGTTGGATTAAAAAGCGTATCTTTGTCCGTTTTTGCTTGATATGAAATGTGTAACTCTCCTCTTTGACTTAGTTCATAGCTTACCCAAATGCATACATTTCCAGGATACCCTCCTGTACCGTCTTTTCTTTCAGTATAAAATGTAATTTTTTGCTCACTCATCTCACTTACTTGAAAAAGTGTATCAGACAGGCCATCTTTTCCTCCATGCAAATGATTGCCTAGATTATTTTGTTCAAGTTGATAGACTTTCCCATTTAATGAAAATCTCCCATGCTCTAGCCTGCCTGCTACTGGCCCAATACATGCTCCAAGTTTAGGGTTGTTTTGAATATAGTGTTCAAATTTTTCATAATGAAGCACAATGTTTTGAGGTTTATTTTCTCGATTAGGCACACTATACTCCAAGACAGTTGCTCCGTAATTCATCACTGTTACACGGTAGCCATTCTTATTTGTTAGTGTGTAGCTAAAGACATCTTGCTCTTGATATGTCGCTATTTTTTTTGAAGTTATCATTTAATCACCACTTTAAACTTTCTACAAAATCTTTCAATGCTCTTTGTCCCTGTTCATCTCTTTTGAATACTCCTGCATGCTCCAACACTTTTTCAAACACTTCTCCAACTCCACGTTCGATTTCTTGTCTAACACTCAAACGATCTGTTCCTTTTGCTAAATGCTCTGCCCATTCTTGATGGATAGCAGCCACTTGTGTTTGTTTTCCGAGTAAATATTCCTCAACTTCTTGCAACTCTGATTTTAATCTTGGAGGCAAAATGGCTAAGCCCATGACTTCAATTAATCCAATATTTTCTTTTTTTATATGCTGTACTTCTGGGTGTGGATGAAAAATGCCGTCTGGATATTGTTCTGACGTGCGATTGTTCCGCAATACCAAATCTAATTCATAAATATTTTCTTTTAGACGAGCAATGGGTGTTATTGTATTATGCATTTCTCCATGGGTATGTGACAAAATATGTAAATCTTCATTTGTATAGTTTTTCCAACGGGATAAAATATGTTCTGCTACATCTAACAAAGTATCCTTATTTGCACTTTCTAAACGTAAAGTAGTCATTGGCCAATTTAAAACACTAACTTTAACCCCTTTAATCTCTACACTATAATCTATACTGGCTAATTCCATAGGGAATGTAAAACGTCCAGCTTGATAATGGTCATGTGATAATATTGATCCTCCTACAATAGGCAGACCTGCATTTGATCCAACAAAATAGTGTGGAAATTGCCTAACCAAATGCAATAAATTAGAAAAACATGCTCTATCAATATGCATTGGTCTAACATCTTGGCTTAAAAAAATACAATGTTCATTAAAATATGCGTATGGCGAATATTGTAACCCCCAATTTTCTCCATTTACATTGACTCTCACTAGACGATGTTGACTTCTAGCAGGATGGTTAATTCGTCCATAATATCCTTCATTAGTCATTGTTAATTGTGATACAGGATAATTTACGGATTGATGCTGACTAGCTAATACAATATCTTTAGGATCTTTTTCAGGTTTAGATAAATTTATTGTAATATGCAATGTACCGTATTTTCCGTCATAAAAAAACTGTTGATTTTTAGCAATATCCTTTGTTTTGATATAATCATTTTCTTGACTTAGTGTATAAAAATAGTCTGTAGCCTCTTGGGGATTATAGGCATATTTTTCCCAAAAGGTTGTATTCAAGACTGACGGTAACGGCGTAATGAACGACATGATATACGCACCAAATTGCTCTTTTTGTGAAGTACTATCTTCAATGATGCGCTGCTTTAATGCATACTCTACTAATGTTTCTTTTAAGTCTAATAAACTAAGCGAGGAATCTTTAATTTCTTCTGTTGGATTGAAATCTTCTTTATGTAGAGCATGCAACAGAGCATTTGTCACGACAATTTCGTCTAAATGATTTATATACTGTTTTCGGATTGCCATTTTCACAAACGTAAATAAAATATTATCAATCATATATGCTCCTACTCTAAAAAACCTGCTCCATTACTTGTTTGAGCAATATAAAAATCTGGTGCATAACCTATTGTGTCTGTATAGATTTTTCCGACTTTTGTTTTAAAGTCTTCTACATTATCACAATGAACAAGTGCAATGGCACATCCACCAAATCCAGCTCCTGTCATTCTAGCCCCTAGGACACCATCTTGTTCCCATGCTGTATGAACTAATGTATCTAATTCTTTTCCTGTTACTTCATAGTCTAGCTCTGTAGAGAGATGAGATTGTTTCATAAGTTCACCAAATGCAACTAAATTATTCTCTTTTAAGTATGCTACAGCTTCAATAACACGTTGATTTTCACTCACAGCATGGCGGGCTCTTTTCACTAGTGTATCAGTTGATAGGACATGTTTAACTTTTTCAAATTGTTCCATAGTCAAATCGGCTAACGTCTGAATAGGCAAATGCTCCTGAATTTCAGCCAAGGCTTGTCGTGTTTCACTAAAACGTTCGTTATATTTAGAATCAGCTAGTTCACGACGTTTATTTGTGTTCATAATAACAATAGTATATTCTCCTAAATCGACTGGAACCAGTTCATACTGTAATGTGTTACAATCTAGCATAATAGCATGATTTTCTTGACTCATTCCAACAGCAAATTGGTCCATAATGCCAGAGTTTACTCCAATAAACTCATTTTCAACACGTTTTCCTAATTTAACGAGTTCTAGCATGTCAATGTGAAAATTAAATATGTGTTTAATCGCAGTGCCAACTAATAGTTCAAATGATGCTGAAGATGATAACCCTGCACCATTTGGAATATT
Source organism: Granulicatella sp. WM01 (assembly GCF_004570605.1). Classification (GTDB taxonomy): domain Bacteria; phylum Bacillota; class Bacilli; order Lactobacillales; family Aerococcaceae; genus WM01. The sequence goes on from NZ_SPPB01000034.1 coordinate 13,764, forward strand.
GCCATAAAACAACACGTCAAAACCATGCGGCAAACGATAGCCTTGTTCTTGTAAGTAATACACTACTCCTTTAATATAATTAGTCCAATTTTCACTTTCTTGATGATTTAAATTATCTAAAGAAATCGTTTTTATGCTATCTGAAGAAAAGTTTTCAGAGTATGCTCTAATGACGTTATCTTGACGTAATCGAATAAGTGCATACGTTCCTAGTGTAATGGCACATGGAAACACATAGCCTCCATTATAATCGGTGTGCTCTCCTATTAAATTGATGCGTCCGGGTGCAAAAAATTGATAATCTGCTTTATTCCCAAACACTTCTTTAAATCTCACGTTTAAGTCTAGTGTCATGACAATTCCCCTTTCAATATCTATATCTACATGCTAAAGTGTTCTACAAAAAAAGTCAACACCCATTATTTTCTATCTGCATACACTAGCTATTAGCATGTTAATTAATTATGTTTAATCAGTTATGACTATTGATAGCCTGCTTACAATCTTTTTGCACGCCGTTTAACCAATTTGTGAAAGACCGATTAAATATCGGTCTTTCACATGAAAAACATTGTCTACATTTTATGCTATATTACTGTTTTTTATGTTTTCTAAAGGAAAAACCTAATACTCCAAGAGCTAGTGAAACTATTCCAACAAATGAAAATTGACTTTCTCCAGTATATGGTAATTGCCCACTTTTCTTATCTTTTGGTTTCTCTTTGTTTTTGTCACTGTTCTCTTTTATTTCTAGCGTGCTTTCTGTTTTATCAGTATTGCCTTTGGTTTCCGGACTGCTTTCTGGTTTACCGGTATTGTCTTTGGTTTCTGGACTGCTTTCTGGTTTACCGGTATTGTCTTTGGTTTCTGGACTGCTTTCTAGTTTACCAGTATTGTCTTTGGTTTCTGGACTGCTTTCTGGTTTACCAGTATTATCTTTGGTTTCCGGACTGCTTTCTGGTTTACCAGTATTGTCTTTGGTTTCTGGACTGCTTTCTGGTTTACCAGTGTGATGTGATGGATTTTCATCACTATTTTTTGTGCCTATTTCAATTATTTTATCAATAGCTTCTTCTACAACAGTCACACTACCTTGAATAATTTCTTTTGTTACTTGTCCATTTTCCTCTGTGACTTTAACAAAGTAGATTTTCTTGCCGGCTTTTCCCTCTTGTACAATTTGGGTTTTCCCTTTATCTAGGTTCGGATTCTCTCTTTCAACAACTTTAAAATCAATACTCTCTGTTACAGTGTCTAAGCGTACGTTTTCTGTCTTTGTCCCTTCACCAAGAACATCATGTTGTTTAAATTGAGATAAATAATGTGTATAGTTATCGAGAATTGATTGTGTTAATAATTTTTCACGAATGAGCTCCTCAATAAATTCTTTAATTGCTTGAATACTGTCTACTTCTTCTTTTTCATTAATAAAACGGAGTTGTTCTAACACCTTAGTATACTGTGTCATATTTATTGGCTTATCCTCTTGACTTGGTGTTACTAAGCGTATTTCAGCAGCTGATTGGAACGTATCGGCAGTATCTCCATAAGAAGATGTCCCTACAAATACTATTTTTTTAGCTTTTATTGTCTTGCCAAATTCTATCACTTTAGTCGTTGCATTATTTGCCCAATTTTCACCAGTAAATAGATGTTCTTGACCTTGATCATCTGTAATAGTTACAGTAACATTTCTTAAAATACCATTATGACCAGATTGTCTAGGGACATATTCTAATTTTGTAATGTCTGTAGGTTCACGCAATACAATTGTTGCCGGTGTATTAATATGTCCACCACTCCAAGGTGTATGCCATAGTGTTGATAAATCTCCGTCAAATGCTTTTTCAATTCCCTCTCCGGATTGTGCCAATGCCTCAGCTATTTCAATCTCATTTGCTAATACAGTTGTCTTTTTAGGTACCAAATGAGCAATAGCATCATTCAAGGTTTGAATTAATGTTTTAGCATCTTCTAGTGAAATATTTGGATCACTTATTTTTAATGCAACTAATGCTTCACGCACAGCATCTAAACTGTCTTGTGTATAGTTATCCATTGCAGCAAGCCCAGTGTAATTTTTTAAGGCACTCTCTACTAAAAGTGCACCAGTCATCTCAATTTCTTCAATAACTAGATTATCTAAAATAAAATCATTATAACCTCTAAAGTTTGCATTCCCGCCTGAATCTCCGTGTGTATTTGATGCATGTCCTGTTGAATAAATCCCTATCCAACTTTCACCACTTGGAGCACCTGTAACTAAGAAACTAACACGTTTAGCTTTATCAGAATCACTCCATGTATTGCTTAAAAGGTTCATTTGTAAATCACTTGCTTGTCTGTATTTCCCCTCACCAACCACAAAAGCATACGTATTATCTGAACCGGATTCATAATCAAATGTTACACGATATGTTTTTCCAGCTTCAAATCTATAATTTTGTGGAATAGTTTGATACACCAAACTTTGTCGTGAAACTAAGCCATTTGTTTTCAAAGACCAATTTCCATCAATAACATCATCAACTTTTTTTCCATTCCACCCACGTTGTGTATAAGGAGCATGTTTTTCAGATAAGTGTGTCCGATTATCTTGAACGCCTTCAACATTTCCAATAACAAATGGGAAAATACCTTGTGCAACATCTTCAAAATTTTGTGTAAATTTACTTGTTGATGTATCGTGAGCATCAGCATACATTGCAGAATTGTTTTCAAAAACACGAATATCATCAAAATAAGTGGCCCCTGTACCTACTTCTTTGGACAAACTTAACGTCACATTGGATACATCGCTACCAGTTGTAAAATAAACATACATATTTTGGAAATAACTTGAATTATCCACTGTTGCATTATCTCTTCTTGTATTATGTGCATAGGCTTGAACATAGTTTAATGCAATAGACTGTTTTGTATAATTACTGATTTCTTTTTCTCCCGTATGAACGCTTAATAGTGCTTTGGACTCACTACGGTTATCTACGCCTACATAAGCCGCATACGTTGTATTTGGTTTTAAGTCTGTCAATTTTTGGCTAAGTGTAACCGTCTGTGTATTGTCTTGAATACGCAACATATCATTTGCCCCTTGCGACTTCACAAGTTGTGCATGATGACTATCTCCTGATATTGTCCAATGGTCTAACGTTCCACTATTAAATCCTTGGTCATAAATGTGCATGCCCTCACTCCAAGACATCTCAGTATTTGTCTGTGGTGTTTTATAAATGACATACGCTTGATTTGCCAACACGTCCAACGAAATATTGCCATTAACCACCGGAACAGGTGTTTCTTCCACTTTCCCTAAATCGCTTAATTTATATAAATACACTTGATTAGTTGCCCAATCTGATGGGATTTGCCATGTAGTTTGCCCTGTTTGTGTATTAAAATAATACAACTTCTCTTTATCTTTCGGCAACACATTACCATTTGCATCCCAATTCCAAGGAACTAAATACGCTGTGCCGTCTTGAATAACACGACCATTCAAGCGCACCGTACGTTGACGATACAATGGGCTATTAACATCATTTGATTGACGTGTAATCACTAATTGATTATTAGACTCATCTTTTAATTTTATTTCCATTTCTGGAGTCCATTTATATGTGCTTCCGTTATCGGTCATTGTCACATCTTGTCCATTTGTCCAGTTGGTTACAGTAAAGTGTTGGATATATTTCGTCATCAAATCATGTGCAAATAAATTAGTAACATACCCGTTATAGTCACTTCTGCCTTGCCAACCCTCAAAATCTTTCATACTATATCCACCTAATAATGGATAATTAGCCGCACCACCGTATGCAGGGTAGTCACCATTCCACGAATCTTTTTGATGATTACGAATAAAGCGTGTTATAGCACTATTAATGCCTTTATTTGTAAATCCACCATACGTTAAATCAGCTGCCCAATGTTGAAATGTTGAATCATACTCTCCACCATGCCCCCATTCAATAGCAAAACGCCATCCCTGTTGCATTATTTCTTTTGCTAAAACATGAGTTGCCCAAGCACCATTATCGCCTGATTGTCCATTTCCCCATACGTCAACGTAAATGAAATCTAATCCCTCGCCTAACTCTGCTTTCAAATCTTGCCAACGCTTTAAGCGATTATGGGCTAAATCGTAGGCTGCATCAATGTTAATGCCTTGATCTAACCAATTCCATCCATAATTATAATTCCCGTTAACATCTTTTCGTAAAATATCTTCACTAAAATATTTTGACTCTGGATATGTTTCCGATGCATTCACATGAATACCTAAATTTGCTCCGTATGCTTTAGATTTTTCAATTAATGTTTTAAAATCCTCTGTGCCACCAATACGTCTACCTATATCAGCATAATTCAAATGCCCTGAATCATGCCCTTCTGATCCATAGCCTTTTAATAATATACCTTGCCCTAGTCCGTCTGTGTGTAAGGCTATTTTTTTAATGCCGTCCAAAGTCATTAAAAACGGATTTTGTGCTTGCGAACCAAAATTCATTGCAATACGATACGCTGCAATATCTTTAACTTTTTCCCAGCCTTTTGGATTATTCATAATATCACGATAAGCAATCGCACCATCTTGCCAATCCACAACATTATCTTGGTTTATATCTTCTGTAAAAACTACCTTAGCACGTGGTAACTCCAATGTATATTCAGGATACACTACGTTTTGATAGGCTTTTTGCCATTCCCAAGGAGAACTAGCTATACCTACATAATTTTTATTGCCGATTGTTTGTTTATAGACTGTTAAACGTGTAAAGTCATTTGATCCGCCACCATAACTATGTTGAGAATTACTCCAAACACCTGCTGCCACTTTATCGCTTGATACAAATCCATACATAAATCCATTTTGAAATTCCGCCATAGGATTAGTCACATCAATATGCACATCTCCTGAAATATGCGTATTATTCGACATTCTAGCTCCGTCAAATTTAGCTTGTACTTGTTCACTAGATACTGAAACTAAAGGAACGCTTAAAAAATTCAAACTAGACAATAATTTCTTTGTGTCATCAATTGTTTGTCCATAGACAACTTCATTGTGATTGACAATATTTGTCACATCATAATGCATCTGATTCCCTTCAATCTTCACACGTACCGTAATATCAGCATTAATTTTTTCCTCGTCTTTATTGACATGTAAAACATACTCTGCTGTTGATTCATCTAACTTACGATACTCTACACGTGGTTCAATATCATGTCCATTAATGACCACTTTGTTACTAAGTGCCACTTGTCCATACATTATATTCCCTTTATACTCGTATTGTTTAATACGTGGAAAAGTCGTATCAATCTTAGCCTGCAATACATCTGATTGAATAGTATCATACACAATGTGACTATCGTCTACTTCTGGAGAAGTTTCTTGATTTGTTGAAGAAGTATCTGGCGAAACATTCTCTTGATTATCTGTTTTAATAAGAACACTTGTTATTTCATTACCATAACTAGCTGTTTTTAATGCAATCCTGTTTTGATTTGCTAAATTATCCATAACTGCACGTGGTAAATTTACCGTATCAAATAAATTTGTTCCATTATTTGTTGCATTAAGTTGCCCATCTGATTTTAATGTAACCGTCAACTCATTTTTAGAGTTTTTCTGTGGTGAAGCTACACGTCCCCCACTATACCATGTACTTTCTGAAGGAGATTTATACTCCCAAAACCAGCCGCCACTATCATACCCTACAAAAATATTATTATCAGTATCTTTAAACTTTAGAAAAACCCCAAAACGCCCTTGATTAGTTTCTGACAATTCGACAAATTGTATTGTCACAGATGCATTTCCATTTTCATCAACTTGTAAACCATCTTTAACGTATAAAGCAGGATTATCTCCATTATCATGTTCATTAGTTGACGTTAATTTATTATAACGAATGCCTTCTTGCTCAACAACTTCAATTAAACCCTCTCGACTTCCAGACAAAGCACTCCATTCTTTATAATCAACTGTTTGTGTAGAACGGCGATTCCGAACCTTTGGTTTATAATCAAGCAGACTAGTTTCTTCTCCTTTAGAGTCACTCATCTTATTTTCTACCGCACTTGATTCTACTGATTCATTTCCGCTTACTGTAGCATTGCCCCCCAAAAAACTACATCCAATAATAACTGAACAAACACCTATCGACATTTTTCTAATACTGAACTGACATGTTTTTTGATAAAAGTATTTTTTCATAGTAACACCCTTTCTTAAATTAACATTTTCACGACATCATTATCTATCCTAATTATTAAACACAGCTTTACATTAAAAGCGATTTCTTAGCATGTGTTAATATAATAATTGTATAGGTTTTCAGTTGCGTTGTCAATAGATTTATGCATACTTTTAAATGAAATTTTATGTACTCGAATTGTAAAGCCAAGTGCAACAGTACATGAAAAATACTAAAGTCACAGTCTATGTCTGTGTGCGACATAGTTGTTTTGTAATGGAATAGGTGTAACGGTCAAGGTATTAGCGTAGCGAGCCTTTACGGTTACACCTATTCTGTTATAGTTTATGTCGTTGCACACAAACGATTAAACATAGTATGAGGTGTATCATAGTCTAGTATACGTCTAGGTCTATTATTTAACGCATTTTGTATAGTTGTTATCATTTGAATAGGTACTAAATTAAATGATTTTCCCTTTGGTAAAAATTCTCGAATTAAACCATTGTGATTTTCATTAGTCCCTCGT
>NZ_SPPB01000035.1 GCF_004570605.1 Granulicatella sp. WM01
ATTGTTTTTGGAGTTGAATCATTTCCATGAAGTCATCTTGTCTAATTTCGCTTTCTGTTTCATGTATCCTTTTGACAATTTGATTAATGTTCACACCTATTCGATTCACCTCTGTTTTTAATGATTTAATTAATTCAAAATCGATCACGTTAATGGCTCCGTTCATTAAAATCAAACGTGCATAGACAGAAAAATTGTTTATTTTTGCGTCATTCATTTTGTTTTTGATATAGTCATTTTCCTCTTCATTGACAAAAAATATTTTTTGAATGGGTCTCTTTCTTTCCATCCTCTTTCTCCAATCTGATTCATTTTTTTATTTTGAGAATATGTAAAATTTGCGTCACTTTTTACGAAGCCATCATGTTTCCAAAATGGCTTTTTCTTTTTGGCGAGCATAGCATTTGTATATACAAATGCGTTTTCACAGAAAAAATAAGCACGTCATTTTTTCAATGACCTGCTTATTTTTTTGTGACTTTGGGGAGTTCCCCAATCCCCCTACATGCAACCTGTATACAATAATTGGGCATAACTGTTTGCCTATCCCATTCACTCAATAAGCACTCATATTCTTCTTTATTGCCTTAGAAAATATGTTGATAAGTATATGTAATACCTTTGACAAGTTCCTCCTGAACCTTGTTCAATAAGACCAAATATTTTTTTACGTTAATGGTTTCAAATCGCTAACAACGTTAGCCTAATCATTCATATACAAGCTAGGATAAACTCTCTATGTTAAGTGTTACGTGATAATTGTGTAAGACCGTTTGCCTATCCATTAAATCAATAAGTAACTCATATTCTTCTTCATTGAGTTGAGAAATAAACTGATAAGTATATTCAATGTCTTTAACAATTTCCTCTACTCCTTTCACTTCCTCTAGTGTCTTTTTCAATAAAGCTAAGCATTTTTTTTGCGTTAATGTTTTCAAATCTATAGCAACGTTAGCATAATCATTCATATACGAACTAGGATAAATCATATCTGCTAATACAATCACAACAACTTCACTGTTCTGTTTATTCATCATAATGGTATACTCCTTTACTCTCTCTATTTAAATTATCAACTAAATGTTTAACACTTGAGGAGACTGCTTTTTTTGAGGTTGATTCTCTTTTTCTATTACCAAATTTTGTTGTTGCTGTATCGCTTCGTCTAACTGATCAAAAAATTTATTTGGTCTAAATGTTTTATTTCTGATTTTTGCAAGTGTCTCATCTATCCGTTTAATGAAATCTTTAGAGGTATCTAAGATAACACTAAGCTCATACTCTAAATCTTGGTAATTTATTTTATCCTCAGCATACATGTGTAAATAACCAAATGTAAACTGGCTACTGTCTATACCTAAATGTCGACAAACCACATATGCTATACTCTCCGCTTGTAGTTCTCCTATATTATAGTCAGGTGTTCCCATCTTAGCGTCCTTTTCTTTATGTAATAACACATGCGCACTTTCGTGACAGAGTGTTTTAATAATATGTGCTTCACTCATGCCACGATTACTAATGACAATTTTATCTCTTTTTGGTATATAATAGCCATTACTTCCTTCACGTGTTGCCTCAAAAGATATAGACACCTTTTCCTCTTGTAAAATATGGCGAATCGCTCGATAAATATTTTGATAATCTACAACATTTCCTTCTAACAAATGCATTGGACTAGGTAATGCTTTCCCTTCTGTTTGTGACACATCAAAAACTGTAGCTAACGTAAATTTTACAATCTGTTTTTCTTGACCTTTTTCGTCAAGTAATGGTCTTCCGTGCTCATCTTTTAATGGAATAAAATAAGGTTTATAAATTTTTAATCCTTTCTCTCCCTGTTTAACTTGTCGACCAAATTTGCGCTTCCAATCACTGTACGAGGCAATGAGTGTAGCATTTGGATTCTGACTATAAATCATAAAATTGTTATGCAATGAGTAGCGATAAAACTGACTCATTACCTCTAAAAATTTTAAGTATTGTGATGAATTTGTATAGTGTTTAAGGTTATCTTTGAGGTGCTGCTTTAATCCTTGAATATCTTTATTTTTCAGTAAATCATCTAGAGAAACGCTTTGTTCGATTTCCTCAACTTTATGATTAGTAGGTTTAGAATGTACCTCTTCGTCTTTTGAGACATTATCTATTAGGTGATCACCATTATTTGATACTTCTAAATAAACGTGCTCTGAACTGTCTAAATTCTTATCACCATAATAGCGTTCTAAAAAATAATCTTCTTCGCCAATTGCCTGATATAATGCTTCAAATAACTCTCTATTTACAGCATCTCCATCACCAATATCAATGCGTTGATATTCTGTCACTTCTCCATTAACAAGATGTGCAAACTGACATTTAAAATACCCTAAATACGTGTCTGTTAATTGATTGTTTAGAGATGTTTCATTATGTTGTTTAACTTGGGAATCTAGCTGTGCTAATTCATCTAATAATTCTTTAGTCACCTTCTCCCCTGCGTAACTTCTAATCACTACACTATCCTGTTCTGTTTCATTAAACTCAACAATCCAATACTCATCAAGTTTTTCATTGCCCTTATCTAATTCTACATATTCACTCTTTAACTTTTGAACTGGCTCTATAGATTGTTTATCACTTGCTTGTTGCACGCTTAAGATGTTAAGCAATTCTTTTCCTCCGTCTTTAATATATTTGTCATTAATCGATAATGGCTCTATAGTTCCGCCACGTTCTCTGTATATGCCTAAGATGAGATTGTGTCGATCCAACTGATCTAAATGAACATTTAAACGTTGATTCAATTTCAGTAAACTAGCTGGGAATGTTACTTCTTCAGCTGTACGTAAAGCCAACAACAAATCTTTATCACTTGAACGAATGGCTTTATCTAATGCTAAGTGATGTAATTTAGGAATAGATGACACATCACTAAAATAAAATGCCTCTGTGTCTAAAATATTCTCTAATTCAGGCAAAACTTGTAATTTCTGGAACATAGCATCATGATTAGCGATTAATATCTGATCATAAGTCCCTTGTCCATTCGCAAAATCTAACAAGGTTCGTTCAGCTGTTTGACCGGATTTAATAGGAAAAAGACCTGTCAAATGCATAAAATGTTCTTTCTTAAAGGTAATAGCGACACAATGCAGTGCTTCATTTTCTTGATAAGCATAAATAATACGACTATCTGCTAAGGTGTCCAAATACCATTTGGCTACTTGTTGCAATTGTGCAGCATAACGATTTAATTTTTTTAATTCTTTATCTGTAATAGGGTGATAATTTGTCTTATGAATTGATTTCTTCTCCTCATTAATGGTAAAATGGAGAAAAGGTTGAGACCGAGTTTGACTTGGTGACAAGTCATTCAAAGGGTGTGATTCTTTCACATCAAGTAGAGGTGCTGCTTGTTGAGTCATCTCAACAAAATCCCCGAGTTTAGTCTCAACGGAACCCTGCTCCTGAGATTCAGGAGTAGGGTTTATTATGTTTTCTTTATCTGCATCTTGTTCTTCCGTATATTCTTCAAGGAAAGTATTTTTGAACCATTTTGTCACTTTAGGAACAAATGTCCATTTATTTTCTCTTGCTAAAGTGTCGTTTAATTGCTCTTGCAAGGCTTCTAATTGTACCAATTCTTCTTGATAACGCTGAATTGTTTCTTTCGTCAATGTTGATTCTCCCTTTTCATATTTAGCAATTTCTTGTTTTAATAATGGGATATCTTCAATAGTCATTTCTTTTGTCATATCTAAACTTTTCTCCTCAACTTCCTGCTCTTGTTCATGCTCACCCTCTAAGCGAGTGTCTTGAGGAACAGGCTGTATATGTTCTTCACTCGTTTGCATTGGAGCATTAGATGGTTCAGTGCCTTGTTTAATGTGTTCAATAGACTCTTGATTAGTCTGAATAAAACGTATATATGCTTCTTTATGTTGGTTCATATTCGCCTGTTGAGTCGTTAAGACCTCGTTCCAATCTTTAAGTTTAGGAACATCAGTGTCAAATATGATCCCTTTTCCTTTCAACTTGTCAATAAATTCTAAGCCTTTTGTGTCATTGTCAACAGCTAATGTGATACGGTGTCTATTCTCAGCATCATGAAAATAAGTCGAATGCTTGCACACATGTTCTAACGTTTCCGAAATCACACTCAAATTAACAACATATTCCGATTGCCCATTCATTTCTGCCACCAATTCCATAAAATAACGTGACATAGTGCCTTCCTTTAAACCGTCCATAGACACTAAACGCACATTAGATAACTCCTTTTGATGTAATTCATAATAACTCATCAAATCGATAGGTGCCTCAAAGAAAATAAGACGCTCAGGTTTACCGATTGACACATTAAATCCACTGTGTTCTTGTGAGTTATACATGATTTGTTTAAGAAACCCTCGTTTAGCATAACGTTCTTCATTAGGTTTAATGCCTTGTAAACTCGCTCCAACCATATCTCCACGATTATCAAAAACCTTAAAGACAAGCACATCTTCTTCAAAGCCATCCTTTAGCTTACGATGAGCTAAAGCAAGTAATCCTTTACTTAAGAAAAAATTGACCGTTTCATCAGATAGTCCACGATAATAGGTCAAATAAGCCCTCGCTTTATCAAAAGATTTTTCATAAGGCTTTAGTGTGTACTTAAACGGTCCTTTCTTAAGTGCTCTTTCTTCAATCTTAACGTGTTTAAAATCTCCTGTTTCTAAAAATTGCATGGCTTCTCTAAAAGACACCCCTTTAACAGTTTGGACTAATGCTATCGTATCCCCTGTAATATCTTGAGAAAACCATGAAAATATATTTTTCTTAGGGTTAATCACAAATGAATCATGTTCATCCCAAGAATAATATTTGCCTTTTCTAATCAATCCCATACCTAAAGATTCAGCCACAGAGACAATATCCATAGCTTTTGCTTGTTCCTTTGTCAAACTCATAAACTTTTCCCCCTTTCAATTGTTTGCGTATCTGATAGAATGACATCATGTGGATCAGTCTGTTCTTCAATACTTTTAAATCCATTGTGTGTGTATTCTTTTTTACTCCATACCTGTTGCATCATATGAACACTCCTTTAATCCTAAAAAAAAAGCATATACAGTACACTGTAAATACTTTAGTCATAGCTCCATTTCTTCAATTTCTTCTTCATTCAATTCAATTAAATTCTCTGTTTCTACATTTGCTTTAAATTCTTCAATTGCATTCATATATCGGACATAACGATACCATTTGTCATCATGTGGACTACTGGATAATAAGGAAGCATGTTTATGATACTTAACATGCGCTTTTTTATCTCTAAAAATATTTTGTTTTGCCATGATTAACAAGGCTTCATCAACACCTATCGTAGCAACCTCATGAACTGTTAAGACATCTCGAGCGAGTTTACTATGTTGTGTACTGGTGCTCCCATGTTGGCTTCTTGTTTCTGATTGATTACTATCTTGAATAGTTCCTTTTCCAGCACGAAACGACACATATTCTAAAGTATCTTTATTATTACTTCCCAAATACAGTAACGTATCACATGTATCTAAAATCACTTTCGCCTCATCTTTACCATACACAACGTCCAATTGATGAAGAGATTGTAAAATCATTTTCATTGAGATTTCTCGATTACGAATAACAGCCAAATACTTAGATAAATGAGGAATTTTTCCAATTTGAGCAAATTCATCCGCAAAAATTTGAAGATGTAATAAATCCACTAATAATGTCCCATTTAAAATGGCATCAGACGTTTTAATACACGTTTCAAATACCGTTGTCAATAATAAGGCTGATATAAATTGATAAGATTCATTATTTTCTGGCATATTAATAAACACTGCTGTTTTAGTCGTATTCCACGTTTCAATAGCCATCGTATCATCTTCTAATAACACACGGACATCATCGTGATCAAATACAGAAAAACGTGAAGCAATAATCGCCAACACGCTTTTTCGTGTATCGCCATCAAAATTCTTATTAAATAAATCCCATTGTTTACAAGCATAATTACCAGGTAATGCTTTTTCCAAATCCTCAAATAAGATTTCAACAGGACTCTTCACCTCAGGGTGTTCTCGTCGAAGATGTCGGATTAAATCTGTAACCATCGGTAATGTAGCAGTGTACCCACTTAATTGACTATCAAAATATAAATACCCAATTAAAGCTCTTGCCAGTAAGGCTTCAGCCTGTATCCAAAAATCTTCCCCTTGGTTCTCACTCTTTTTCGTTACCGTCACAATAGTATCAACTACCCTATCAATATCTGTTTCTTTGGTCATATAGTTAAACACATTGAATCGGTCAGAATTCAAAAAAGTGATTAAATCAAAAATTTTAATCTGATACCCTTTTTCTTCATAAAAATGACCTAACTCTCGAACCAATAGTCCTTTTGTATCCGTAAAAATATATGAACCAAAGCCTTGCAAGGCATTTGGTTTAACAAACGTGAATGTTTTCCCCGAACCAGGAGCACCAATAACAGCAACCGTTTTATTAAGTTGTTTCTCATACGGTAAGCGCTGATTAATCAATCCCATTCGTGCTTTTTCTGTGAAAATCATATTATACTCTTCAACTTTATCTTCAAAAGCCTTTAACTCTTGATACGTTGCATATTTTGCACTCCCATGTTCTTCTCCATAGCGATAAATCCCCTCTCTTTTTACCCTTAAATACGCTAACAAACTCATTGAAAAACACAACATGCCCACGCTAATGGACGGCGTGGTAAACGTCAAATCAATTAAGGGATAATCCATCACATGCTGATATATCCACTCTATCTTGTTTAACCCCAAAAAATCAGAATCAAAATTCGGAGCATAGCTATACCGTTTCACTAAAACATGCCCTATATAAAACAATACTACCCCTATAAGAAAATAGGGGAGTATTTTTCTTTGCTTCACGTCTTTCATTTGCTTAGCCCTTTTGCTTTATTTGTTTTGTCAAGAAATTCATGTATACTTATCTTTTCTTCTGTTTGTTGTAAGCCTTGTTTTTGTTCTACCTCTTTTGCAGTTTTCTCTTTATACTCCTTTAATTTTTCAGTAACTGTTTTTTCATGAGGGTGTTTTTTTACGCTATCCGCAAATTTTTTTGGTTCTTTTATAATATCTTTAATCACCTCTGAAAATACTTTTTCTACAATTGCCTTATGCTTTAGTGCATAAGCCATTAACGTCTTACTCTCCGATTGCTTATAAAACGCAAATCCAATACCGTAACGTTCAAGCTCTGTCTTTAACTTATCCAGGTTAACTTCTGTTGTTAACAAATCTTGTACATCAACTTTATCTGCACCAGATATAAACTTTTGCCATTCCGTTTCACCCAAAAATGTTCGCATACCTTTTAATTCCATTATCTTATCCACACTCAAAAATAACGCTTTTAACATAAAATCTGCCATAATTTGTCCTGTGCGTCCAAAGGAAATCACAATGTGTTCTTCATCCATAATACATCCTTTCTATACTAAAAAAAGTTCCTCTTATTTATGAGGAACGTCACATCACATGATTTTGTTTATTGATGTTTAAAGCATTCTGTCCAAGTAATTCTTGTAAATCTTGAAACGTCATATTTTGTCGTACTAGACTCACTGTAATAATTTTAGCACGTAGTATTTCAATGCTGTCATCCAGTTTTGACATCTGTTCAATTGTTTTATCCAGAATGTCTTGACACCGTTGCTTTTCTTTTTCTTTTTTTAAAAGTAATTGTTGTAATGTACTTAACTCATCTTTCTTTGTCATTATCTCTCTTCTCCTTATCTATTGTGTCGTCTTAGGGGTATCTAAAGTCACTTTTTCTAATCGATTAACTAATAACGTTTCTTCTTTTTCGACATAACTCATTTTAATTGTTTCTGTAACATGTTGGTTCAGTTTTTTGGAATAATCCCCTTTTTTCTCAAGAATGGTATATGTATACTTTACTGTAGCAATCACTTCACGCCTATCTGCTGAAATATACACAATAGCATCTTCAAACTCTTGATCGACAATATATCCTTTATACGCTTGCTGCCTAGCGGTATTTTCTTCATCGACTACCATTTGATACAACCCCTCTGTCATAAAAGGTTTGTATCTATTGCGATTTTCTTCTAATTGTTTCTTCGTATAATAGACAATTAAAAACTCTTTGACCTGTTCGTATTGTAACACCGTTTTTTCTTTTGGTGTTTCCTGCACTTTTTGTTGTGTCGTGGCTTGTTGGTGTTGCTTTGCCCTTAAACTATCCCCAACAATATATCCCATCACAAATAAAAGTGTGGCAATAACTGCTATAGCTATTCGCTTGAACACTTTAATTAATCTTAAATTTATCATTCTCTACCTCCTTTTAATCAAGTTGCAAATACGCTTTAGGATCAAAATAATCTGCCCATAAAGATCGTGAAAACCCTAAATGTAAATGGACTCCTGTTGAATGACCAGTTGACCCCATTGTGCCTAAGCTCATACCTGATTCAACACGTTGCCCTGCTGTCACCTGTAATGAAGAAAGATGGAAATAGTAACTGTAATAATGCTCATGCTTAATGACAACCGTTAAACCTGTCTCGTTATCATGTTGAGCATGAATAACATCCCCACCTTCGACTGCATAAACAGGAGCATTTACTCTACCGTCTTTATACACTAAATCTACCCCATTATGTGTATTTTCGTAAAAACGTCCATCTTGAAGAATCAATTGTCTAAACTCTCCAAAATGACTTGTCATCACCACATCCTGCATATTTCCAAGAGGTTGCCCATTTCCAGAATAATTTAAAAAAGCTAACCAAGAACGTGCTGAAGCCACTCGAGCGTCTAGCTTATCGCCAGGATTTCCTTCCCAATGATTTAAAAAATATTCTGTCAAAGTAGACACATCTTCAGACGAAGATAAGATATTCAAAAATAACTGCCGATAAAAAGGCGTATCTCCATTTGCCATAAAATCAACTTGTAAATCCATATCATACCACTTTTTCCCTTGACTTTTGGCATATTCTCTTAATAATGTATGGCGAGTAGACCCATCACTCGTGTCCGTCCACTGTCCTAATCCAATGCCTCGTTTTAAAATATTAGGGTACTTCCCATAGATGTCCATCCCTCCAATGCTCAGCCAACTATCATTATCATACGAGCCCTCATCTGTTTTCCCAATAGGCGGACTTAAATAATCCCCTTCTGCCATTTTAGACTTAATCTCACTCTCTATATCAAAATTACCTAAAATGGCGGCTATGGACTCATGAGTAGCTTCTGGAAATCTTTGTTTAATCGCCTGTACAAATTGTCTAGCTCGACTTGCTTTTTGACTATTCATCACAGTATTTGTCATGACAGATGTTTTTTGCGTATAGACCACCCTAGGTAGATAAAAGCCTATATTAACACTTTTCCATTCCATTTCCTCTTTCCCCTCGGCATCTCTCTTTCCATGTTTACGTGGTCTTTTTTTCTCATATAACACATCTTGATTCCCTGTTGCTTTCACTTGTCCAAAAAACTCTCCTCTTTTTATGCTTTGTTGATGCCTCACACGTATGCCTACAACTTGCTTAAATGTTATTCTTTGCTTTTCCGTTGTGATAATGACATCATCGCCCTCTATAGTAACTACTCCTGTTAAAGGGGCATATAACTCTTGTCTAGGCGTTGCTTTAAAAGTCGATATTTCGGATAAGGTCTCTTTATCTTCGTATCCGTATCGTTTAATAATCTTTAATGTTCCCGTATGCTCAACAGATAAAAAATTACTCAACTCTACCAAACTAGCATATTTCCCAATTTCGTTATGCGAGGATACCATCGCTTGATAGTCCTTTTGTTCTTTGTCTGTCAAATAATAATCCCCTGGAACAGTATATAAATCTTTCATGGTTTTTAATGCTTCTGGTTTACTATTTATCGCTTCCCATAATACTTCTAGATAATTTCTCCCTAGTATGCTGTCAGGGAGTGACGTTTTAGGTTTGATAAAATGTCTATCAGCTATCGTGTCATAACGATAATTAATATAAAATAAATAGTCATCTATATCAGAATAATACATCACTTGATGAGTTGAACGCTCTCTATCTAACTTCGTAAAGTATGTCCACGTATCCGTCAAATCAAATTCATTCTGTTTCACTACTCCCACACTAAAAAAAGGGGATAATATGAATAAAAGGAGACATGCATTAAATACTCCAACTAGAGAAAATGGATTTTTTAGCACGTTGATAGCCATACGTTTCAATGGATTAACAAATGATTTGTGAACTCCTCGTATCGTTTTAGCATATTTTGATTGCTTAAACTTATGGTGCCAAGATAACTGATGAGGTGTTCTTACAAATCCTCTACCTTTAGACGTGTTATATGCTCGATTCCCTAATTCGTAAATCTTCTTTACTATCCATTTACTGCTCTTTCCATTAGCTTCCCCAAATTTTTTTAGCGTATGAACACTCTGGCTAGCCTGTAAGTATCTTATCCGTGTATGAGCTAATTGAGATAAGACTTCGTCCTCTTGTAAAATGTCACTATTCAAGTGATGTATATTGTGTTGAGTCGATTGCATCGTTAAATAGCGTATTTGTTTACTCTTATCTCTTTGTTTTTTCAATCTATGAAATTGTTTCTTTTTCGTCTTATACTGCTGCTTTATCTCTTCTAAATTATCCTTAAGAGTCAGCATATCTGTATAAGATAACTTGAGTCGTCGATAATCTTTTCTCTCTTTTTTCAATTGATATTTAACAGTTTTGAAATCACTTTTTGCCGTTTTTAACTGTTGACGTTTTACTTTATCAGTCATTATTCAGTATCCGTTTCAACCAACTGATATAATGTAAAATGCTTTGGAATTGGATTTTCAAATGGGACAATTGTCCCACCTGCATAAATTAATCCTGTTCCTTTGGCTTTAGGGTGACTAATATACTTAATATGATCATCAGTTAAAGTAATGACTTCTTTCAAAACGGCTATATCGGTGTTCTTTTGTTTCAGAATCATCATAAACTCACTATTTGACAATAATTTACGTCCTTCTTCAATGGCATAAATTGTTTCAATATTTTGTGTAATACCCGTTGGAATGGCACCGTATTTACGTACTCTTGAATAGAGTTCTGTAAAGAAAATAGCTTGTTGTGGTGTTCGCAAATAGAGTTGTAACTCGTCAAAATATAACCATGTCGTTAATTTTCCTTTATTATTAATCACTTGATTCCAAATAAAATCCTGTATCACTAATAAAGAAAAAGGTTTTAATTTTCCGGAGAGATGTTTTAAATTAAAAATAACGACTTGATTGCTCAAATTCACATTCGTTTGATGTGAAAAAATACTTTGTGAACCAATGGTATAAATTTCAACTTTAACAGCCAAATCTTTTGCGACTTGTTCAGGTTGTTCCAACAACACACTATGCCAATCAAACAAAGTGGGTCTTTCATAATGTTGATACACATAACGTGTTACCCTATCAATAATCGTCACTTCTTCATCAGATAACATGTCTAATACAGATTCAAAAATACTAATCAATAAATTGGCTTTATTTCCAACTGGATCTTTGGCATCTTTTCCCTCTAAATTATCCAAATCAGGCAAATCTAATAAATTAATATGGGTTGTCGATCCAATAGACATATCAATTTGTTGCGCATTAAACGGTTCTCCAATGTCGCTATATTCATCCTCAGGATCAACGATAATAATGCGATCATCTGGATAACGTAAAATAGTAGGAATCACCTCATTAATCTTAACAGCAAAAGACTTTCCGCTTCCTGAAACACCAACAATAACTCCGCTACCTGTTAATAAATCTCGTTTTCTATCCAAAGTAATCAAATTATTAGATAATTGGTTTTGCCCATAATACAAGGCTTTGGAAGATGATGAAATCAAATTAGTCTGTGTAAAGGGAACTTGAGTTGCGACATTAGCCGTTGTCATACGTCTGGTTAACTTTTGCCTAATATCAACAAAACACTCTCCAATCGGTAATACCGTATTCAGTGCTTCTTCCTGATAATAATAAATATCTTCAAATTTAACCCCTAAACTTCCCCCTGCTCTTGTAATCATGGCTTCCATTTCTTCAAGTTGTTGTAGTGTATCAGCTTTTAATAAAATGGCAATCAAGCCTTTAAACACTTTTTGATCATATTCCTTGATTTCTTGTTCCCATTTTTTAGTGGTTTCAACTGTTTTTTTATCTTTGTCACTTCCCACAAACTCTTCAGACAGAAAAACACCTGACTGTGAGGCTCTCTTTTGTGACTTAATCAAACTAATCCCTGCATCAGTTTCAGCCTCTTTAATATCATTAAGCACTTCAGCTGTATCATATATTCCTGCATTAATGACTAATGCAAACTCAATGCCTAACTGTGACAATTCATAAATTAATTTATCACTCATACTCTTTGGAAAATGGCGAATATATTTCACCTTAGCAAACGTATCATCTAAGGCTAAGTATTTCTCATGAATGTGAATACGATTAGGCACGATAAAAGATTTTTCAGATAGCCCACTTTGTGCAATATCCTCTTCATTGTAAGGAAAACACACATCGCTTCTTAACATCTCTGCAAACAACGCCAAACGCTGTATCCTGTCTAATGGTGTTAATGAAGCATCTATATGTTTAAATTTTTCTGTCAATTGAATGGTTAAATCTCTAAATTTTCGCTTGGCATGTTCTTCATCAAAGCCGTCTAAGGCAATAGTCATATACCGACTTAACTCAAAAGCAGTCGCATTTTTTTCAAAGCGTTCACTCATCAGTTGGTTGTATTCTTGACGGTAAATATCGTAAGAATCCTCTAATAGTGGATAATGGAATTTATATATACTTTCTTGAGTAATGCGTCTATTGACCACTAATAGCTGATAATTCGCATTATTTTCTAAGGAATTAAGAACATTAGCATACGTGTCAATAATATTGATTTTATCATCATAAGAAGACATCGTATAGGCTACATCTGATAAATGATATGTTTGTGAATAGCGATTATCTGTTATTGTCATGTGCCCGTACCTATCCATCGATTGAAATTGAATGGTATTTTGTGTGGTTGCACGTACATGACGTTCTTGCCGTTTTTTTTGTGTATTTTTCCAAAATAGTTTCATTGTGTCCTCCTTCAATCAAGTTCTGTTTGATATACTCGAGTAGTTTCTAGCGTAAAAAAATAGCATTTCTCTTGTAATTCAAAATGCCTATCTGCTGAGACGCCATAAAAGACAAGAGGAAACACAAACAGCACATCACACACTAAATACAGCACATCTGGTAACTCAAGCAAAATAACCCCTATCGTGACCAGCACACCTAAAACCATACCTGCATATAGACATACCAAACGCATATGTGTTCCCTCTTCTTTTGGCAAATCAAAATCATCCAAGAATTCTGAACCTAATTTTTGCATAACTCTATCCAACCCCCACTAACTGTTTCACTTTTCTAGTCATTCCAGCAATCATTAAAATATACATCACTCCTTTAGCAATTGAGGCAAATGCTGCGCCTAAATCTCCACCACTGGCTTGTCCCACCGCTTTCAATATGTCATCTTGAATAAGATAATTGTATACAACGGATACCACCAGCAAAACCATACCACTCAACACATAAGCTATGTATCTCTTGAAAAAATTAATAGTGATGGAACGCAAACTATCCGACATGAAAAAAGCAACTAATATTGGAGCAATCGCTTTTAATATATAAAGTTCGACAAATCGCATAAATATTAGTAGCAACAAGATTAAGTTAGCAATAAATTGAATAACTTTTCCAAACAATCCGACAATCATAGCTTCAATCCACCCATTAATTTCTCCTGGATCAAATTCATATAAAAATGATTGAAGTGGTACAGCATTATTCACTATTTTTATGAGAATAGTCCCTAGTTCAACTAAGGCATCTAATATCGTATCCGACATTAAAATGAATAGTACCGAAAAGATATATTTAATAATTAACTCAATAAATAGTTTTTTAGTGATACTTTGTCCTCTACTCTCTAACAGCTTTTTCCAATTGTTCATCTCAAGCAAGAAAAATATGCCCAATAGAATAAACGCTATTGGGCGTAAAGCTGATGAGATTAAACTCATTCCTGTATTCGCATGAGATGAATAACTGGATAATGTTTTGGTTAATTCATCAACATTCATCTGTTTACCTCACTAAAACGTAATCGAATTCAGTGCAGCTATAATGGCAGCCGAAATTGAGGCAGACACAGCTGCAAGGACGCCACCATAAATAATGGATTCTAATCCATCGTCTTGTTTATTTTTATCTTTGTTTTTACGTCCTTGAAGATAATCTATAAACCCTGAAAACGCCCAAAACAAACCGATAACAACGGCAACAGTTCCTAAAACTGTCACTAATTTAGCCACTAATTCCATAGTTTACTCTCCTTTTCCATTTAATCTCTGATGCATACACTTTTTTAATATCCCAATAGCCAACCCAATTAATAGCGACCCTGTCAACATGGAAAATTCATGAGCAGCTGATTGCTCACCTGTGTAGGGGAGCATGTGCATCTTCTCTTCTTTCTTAACCATAGCACCTTGTTCCTCTTTTTGATTGATTTCTTGTTGAGTGGTCTGAGCAATGTGTTCCCCTGTTGATTGTCTAAGTATAGGTAGTCCAGGTATTTTTGAAACGTCTGGAGTTACTGGTAATCCTGAATCTTTTGACAACTCTGGTGTCACTGGTAGTCCTGGATCTTTTGACAACTCTGGTGTTACTGGTAGTCCTGAATCTTTTGGCAATTCTGGAATTCCTGGTAACTCTGGTTCTTTTGGCAATTCTGGGATTCTTGGTAACTCTGGCTCTTTTGGTATCTCTGGTGTCACTGGTAGTCCTGGATCTTTTGGCAATTCTGGTGTCACTGGTAACTCTGGATCTTTTGGCAATTCTGGTGTCACTGGTAACTCTGGTTCTTTTGGCAATTCTGGTGTCACTGGTAACTCTGGTTCTTTTGGCAATTCTGGTGTCACTGGTAACTCTGGTTCTTTTGGCAATTCTGGAATTCCTGGTATCTCTGGATCTTTTGGCATCTCTGGTATGCCTGGTAACTCTGGTTCTTTTGGCATTTCTGGTGTTCCTGGTAACTCTGGTTCTTTTGGCAATTCTGGTGTACCTGGTAGTTCTGGTATACCTGGAAAACCTGGGATATTTGATTCCTCTAACACATGATCTTGCACAGATAGTCCTGTTTCTGTTGGACTATCTGCAATAATTGGTATACCTATGTCAATCACATGAACCAGATTAGTCGACTCAATGACATCTTCATTCGCCAAAACCACATGAGGAACACACGCAAGGCTTGTCAATAATGGTATTGCGAGTGTTAGTTTCTTTTTCATATTACTTACCTCCATAATAAAAAGAGTTAGAGGATTACACTAACTCTTATTTCATTTGTATGTATAGAAAAACGACAATTGTCGTTTTTTATCCCATCAAGGAACAAACTGCTCCTCAATATGTTGTTTATGCGTTCTGTTTTCTTCGTAAAATCCATGCTCCACCTAAAACAGAAACAAAACCAATCCACGTAAACAACACACTGTTCTCACTTCCCGTGTATGGCAGTACGGGTTGGCTAACTGTAAAGGATTGGTTCTCATCGGTATTGTCCACATGTTCACTGATAAGGTGTCCTTTTTCCACTTTTCCATTGTGTTCACTAACGTCAAATACTTGTTCCATAATGGTGTATTTACCTGCAGGTAATTTACTTGTATCAATCTTGTCTAGCCTTACGCTCACTTCTCCGTTGCCGTCTAGTTCTAAAACTTGTTCGACTTTTTCGCCAATTATCTCATCAGTACCGTATTTAACAACCCATGTACTGACTAGCACTTTGCCGTTTTTAAAGTCTGTATACGTTAATGTGTCTACAAGTTCCTTATGTTCACCTACCGTCATGTCTTTTGTGCCACCAATTTTGGCAAATGTGTTGATTTTTGGTTCTAATACTTTAACTGTTTGCTTTTTATTGGCTAAATCAAAGTGGACTGCCACTCGTTCGCCTTTACGGTATAATTCTTCTCCGAATACCGTATCGCCATAATGTCCCACTGGAACGTCAAAATAAAACACTTCTTGATGTGTGGTGTCTGTTGCGATAAATGTCCGTTTTTGTGTGCCTAATAATTGCCCACCCCCTGTAAACATATTAGCGACTGCTTCATATTCTTGACCAATGACAAGGTGACTAAAGTGTGCCACTTCTTTGATTTGTTCATGTGTGTAGACAACTTTACCACCTGTTTCTGATGTTGCTTCTGTCACAATCGCTGGGATGGGTTCATTGGCTACTTCAATTGGTTTAACGTTTTGGGCTTCTTTTCCAATCACTTCAAAGAAAAATGGTGTAGGGTTTAATAAATATCCCGGTAAAGTTGCCACTTCTTGAGTGAAATAGTGTCCATATTCTAAATCTTTAAACACAATTTTTCCATTATTATCTGTTGTGTACGTGCCGACTTCTTTTTCTGTGTAGTCATCTAATACAGCAACTAAACGGAATGTTGCTCCTGCAATCACCTCTTTACTTGAAGCGTCCACTTTCACTAATTCTTGTGACCCACGTTTTAAGGTGTTTTCAATCACGATTGTCTGTGCCATAGCAGCATCTTGACTTGATACACTCACTTCAAAGGCTTGTTCATTTACGGTATACGCTTCTGAAGAGGATATTTCTTTAGCGTAAACGCTCATTTCAGACGGGATATGGTTAAAAATTACCGTGTCATGACCTGTTACACTTTGTAATCCCACTAAAGTATGGGCAGGTAACACCACACCATTTTCATGATATGCCTCTTTTGTGTATAATCCAATTGTTGCAGATTGGTCATGAGTAAACTGTTCAGACTGTTCAAAGATTTTTTGAACTGGAATGCTTAATGTTTTACGCTCATTGTATACAGATAGACTTTTCACATCTAAACGGACACTTTGGGCTTGAGGGGTTAAAGACACACGATACACCGTATTGTCTGTCATATACCCTTTCGGAGCAGATACTTCTACCACATCATACTCTCCTAAATCAAGTTCAGGTGTACGTAACACTTGCCCTGCTTGAGTTGTTACTGTAAAACTCTTTCCTGTGTTCACATTAGTCAATTGGAACGTTGCTCCACCAATAAGTTGGTCTTGGTAAACTGGTGTATGCACACCGTTTGCGTCTGTTTGCCAACTTGTTAGAACTTGCCCTGTTTTTGATAATGTAATGACACCTTTTTGAGCAGCATTTTTAAAACGAACCGTAACCAGCGTATCTTCTCCAGTAATATCAATTGTCAATGGCTTGTCAGATAACACGTAACCAGTTGGTGCTTTCACTTCTTTCAACGTGTATGTGCCATACGTTAATTGTTGTGGTAAAGTCACTTGACCATTCTCATCTGTTGTGAATGTATTAATGGTTTGCATAGACGGATACGTCACTTGTTGACTAACCAATTGACCATCCTTGAACAATTGGAAAGATACTCCACTGGCTTTAATCGTTTCGCCTGTGTCCTCGTCAACTTTTACAATCTGTACATAAGACTTTTTAGCGTTGTTTTCAACAATGTAGTGATAAATCTTTCCATCTTCTCCAGTTGGTTCAACAGTAATTGGTTCAGTTGATTGATAGCCCTCTGGAGTATGTTCCACTAATTGATAACGATCATCTTGACGTAATTCCTCTGATATGGCATAACCGTTTGCGTCTGTGACCATACGAGACACTACTTGATGTGTGTTTAGAGAAACAATATCAAAAGTAATGCCTGAACCTGCTGCACGAGTACCTGAACCGTCTAAAGCTGTATCTAAGTGTTTAGACACAGAGATACGCATTTTTTTCACGACATTTGTCGCATTTACCGTCACCGTTTCGCCTGCAGGAACGCTCACAGAATACACTTTGTCATTTAGGCGGTACGTTTCTTTAGTACGTAGTTCTTTAATATCAAATGTTTTTGAATCTAAGTCTGTAAACTCCAACACACCATTTCCATCTGTTATTCCTGTTTTTAATGGTGTATCGCTCCCTTGTTCAAACACACCGAACTCTACATCAGATAACGGTTGTCCTGTTTCACTATCTGTTTTAACAATTTTGATGTTACCGTTTTTGATGACGTTCAAATTAACAGAACCATATTGTGGGTCACCTAAACGTAAATTCGCAACTGTTTGACTTCCAGGAGAACGATAAATTAAAGATGTTCCATAAAATCTATTATTTTTATCTTGTCTAAAGAAGAGTTTTCCACCTTCAGCTTGTTTAGTAGCTGTTATTGTCAACTGATTACCATTCACAGATGTTGTAAATCCATTAATTTCAGACGGAATAACTAAATTTTGAACGACATTATACTCATCTGTTAATGTTATACTTTCACCAACTTTAATAGTATGTGCACTATTTGACCATGAAGTAATATCTTTATACACATTAACTTTATTTAGCACATCATTTTTAAACGTTTGATATTCCTCTAAACTTACTTCTCTAGTCGGGCTGGTTAAGTTTTTTAGTTTAGAATTTAAACTTTCCCATACCATAAGACGAGTGTATAACCATTGTTTCTTACCTGGATTACTGTTATACCCAAAATAAGTAATTAACTCTAGTTCTCTTAATTTAGCCTTATCCACTCTAAAAAAGCCATTAGGATCTGTGATTTCAATATCATTAAACTCTTTTCCAGTATAAATGACACCTAGTAATGCCTCTGTATTTTTATCTAAGCAAAATACAACATTTCCATTAATTTTATAAATATAACTATCTTCATCAAATGATAAAACCGTGGAACCGTCACGTAAAATCTCAGCACGATAATTGATGCCTAATGGTTCCTTTTCTAATGCTCCTATATCATCAGCATATACGATTCGAGAAGATGTTAGGTTTATTCCACCTATCAAAGCTGCCATTAATATGCCTAATACTAATACGATTGTGTTTATTTTTTTAATCACGTTTTTACACTTCCTTTTTTTAATTTTACATTTTCATATATAATATACGTCTTTTTTTATATTTTACATAAAATAAAAAAGCCCTAATAATAGGACTTTCTATCTGTTTAATCTCCCCATTCAACTGTATAAGTAGTTGTCCCGTCTGAATAAACAATCGGTAACACATGGTATCCTCTTTCGATTTCACTTTGTTTGTCATAAGCCCAGTTATTTGCATTATCAAAACTGGTAAACTCTCTACCGCTATTTCCCATGCCACCCATAACAATATGTCGTTGCGTAGTC
The DNA here is from genome assembly GCF_004570605.1 of Granulicatella sp. WM01. Lineage (GTDB taxonomy): Bacteria > Bacillota > Bacilli > Lactobacillales > Aerococcaceae > WM01. The sequence continues at coordinate 19,330 of NZ_SPPB01000035.1, forward strand.
ATTTGGGTTGTTTGTACCGTTGTTGTCACTGGGGCTTGCGTGGTTTGTACGACTGCCTGTGTCTGAACTGGAGTAGGAGCTTGTGTTGTACGTTGAGCGTGTGCTACAGGTTGACTGGTTTCATCTTGACGTGGTGCTGAACTGTGGTTCTCTTTTACCTGTGTAGTCGCTTGTGCGTGCTGTGTTGCTTGGTGTTCCTGTTGTTTTTTCTTCACTTGCTCTTTTACCTCAGCAAGTTTTTCTTGTAGTTTGACCTTGTCTTGTTGATTTTCTATAGCATCTATTTCTTTTTCAATTTCAGCAACATTTGTATCTGCACTCACTTCTACGGCAAGCATACTTTCTACCTTACTCTCTTGAGCAATCTCACGAGATGATTTTGTTGTTTGAGATTGTACGCTTAACTGTGTTGTCGCTTTGGTTGTAGTACTTTCTACTTTTGCAATTTCTTGTTTTTTCCCATTCAATCCAAATATGACTGCTCCACTAAATAACAACACAATGACAATCCCAATCCCAATATATATCTTATATTGATTAATCCACTCTTTTACCTTTTCAACATTCATCTCAACTACTCCTTTACTTTTTTGTTTTTATTATATCGTTTTAAAATCTAATAAACAAGCCTTTTTATACTTGATTTTCCATATATTACACCATTTATTGTATAGTGATTTAAGGTCCATCTGGTTCTTTCCAGTCGTTTACCTCCCTAAAGACAGTAAGCCACGCTAATATCTGTTCATCACTTTTACTTGTGACACTAATGTGACG
>NZ_SPPB01000036.1 GCF_004570605.1 Granulicatella sp. WM01
GGTTAAAACGATTACCATTGACATGTCTTTCCCATATATAGCTTTTATAAAGACATATTTCCCAAATGCGGCTATACATATAGATAAATTTCATTTGGTTCAAGCTTTAACTCGTGAATTAAACCGGCATCGGGTTAGTGTTATGAATCGGTATAAAGTTCATAATCGCCCATTATATAATCAATTCAAAAGATATTGGAAGTTATTTTTACTATCACCAGATAAGTTAAATGCACAAATATATACTAAAATGCCCCTATTTAAAACACTAACAAACACACAAAATATTGTGACTTATTTATTGTCGCATGATGAAGTGTTGAAAAATAGTTACGAGTTGATGCATGATTTACTTGAAGCGATTAGACAAGGAGATAAATTGCAATTTGATGAGCTATTATTGTCAGCAAGAAATCAGTCTATTGCGCTTGGGTTACGCCGTCAGATAGGCACATTCAAACGATTATTGCCTTATATTCACAATACATTCAATGCCCCACAATTATCAAATGGATCTATTGAGGGATTAAATAATAAGATTAAAGTATTAAAACGGAATGCTTTTGGCTATCGGTCATTTACTTATTTTAGAGCACGTATTTTGTTAATGATAAAATTGTTTTCTAGTTATGAAAAGACTGTTATACACTTAAGTGCATAACAGCCTCATCAACCCTATTTGACATAGAACCGTAATTTATTAGATTTCTAAAACTGTATCGTATCAAAATACAATTTGCGAAAAAATCGAAATCGTTGTATAATGGTTTTAGTTAAAATCAAAGAAAATAAAAAAGACTAGCCCGAAAAATGTTGGCGACATTTTCCAGGAGCCTCGTTGATAGCCAACACTATCAAGCGAAACTACTTCTAGTACAATTTCTTATTTAATTTCATTATATCACAAAATTGTGTAAAATGAAATAACTTAATAAAGTGTACTAAGATTTCTCAAAAAAAGCAAGTAGTTGAGTAAAAAAAGTGGAAGGTATCGACGAAAAGTTGATACCTTTTTGTATTTTTCTAAGAAAGGAGGAGAGATGAACATCAATATCCAAAAGATTCACCAAATGATTTTAAAAGATGGACTAAGACAATTCAAATTTAAAAATAGTAAGCATGAAAATACTTCTTTTGAGGAACAAAAGGGAGCTATTTTTGGGTACCGTAGTAAAAAGAATATGATTGCCGGAAGAGGCATTGTTCTCACTTCTCTGGAGGCTGTTGAGGATAATCAAACTGTTTTTACTCACTGGACACCTAATGTTTATCGATATGGGACATATTCGCAAAAGAACCCTCGTATTACAAAGGGACATAGTGAGCATAATCTTCGCCAAATTAACGCTTTCTATATCGATTTTGACTTTAAAAATCAGTCAGAGAATATCAATTTCAGCGACATTCTTGTATCATCTTTAGATTTAGGCTTCATGCCAACTTTAATTTTAAAAACAGAGAATGGTTATCAAGCCTATTTCATCTTAAAGGATGCTGCTTATGTAACAGCTGCTACGGAATTTAAAGTTGTAAATGTTGCAAAGATGATTTCTCAGAATATCAGAAACCATTTTATCAAGGATTTGCCCGTTGATATGACGTGCAATCACTTTGGTATCGCACGTATTCCCCGTGAAGATAACACAGAGTACTTTGATCAAAATAATGTCTATACCTTTGCTGAATGGTTTAACTGGTCCATGCAACAAGATGATTTAACGTACTCTAAGAAACCTAATCTTCTTGTACTATCAGGAACTGAAGGTCAGAAACAAATTGACGAGCCCTGGTATCGTCTTCTTAAGAATACCTCGAAAATTCGTGGCGAAAAGGCTCTTATGGGTCGCAATAACGTTATTTTTACGTTAGCTTTGGCAAACTACGCTTCAGGAGTTGCTTATAGCGACTGTATGGAAGAACTCAGTGATTATAATACTGATTTAGAAGTGCCTTTGAAGAAAAATGAACTCAAAAAGACAGTAGCAAGTGCTTATTCTGGAAAATATGAAGCTGCTAACAGAGATTTTATCAAAATTTTATGTCAAACTTGGGTTAGCTCTGATTTGACAACAAAAGATTTATTCATTCGTCAAGGATGGTATAAGTTCAAGAAATCACGTGATCAACGGCAACGCAGTCACTTTTCAGAATGGAGAGAAGATTTTTGGAACTATATCAAACAAAAAACAAACTCAGATAGTCCATATCTGAGAGTGAAAAAGAAAGAAATTACAGCTGCAATTGGTATTCCAGAACGTTCTCTAGATTATGTTTTAAAGACACTGCAGTCCGAAGGAAAGATTCTATATTCTTTTAAACATGGTCGCCAAGGAGGACTTATCCTTGCTTCGATTTCGAATATCGCTCTCTCATTAATTAGTATGAATAAGAAAGCAAGAGAAGCGTATTATACCGCTTTATCACATCTTCTAGGAGTAAGTAAGAGTATTCTAATCAAACTATTAAAACGAGTGATTACGGAGTTTATAATGCCCCTGTCAAGAAAACTACTTGAACTTGATACGGGATAAGAAACAAAACACGCAAACTGCCATTACATTATATCTATGATAACTGTTCCGGATAAGGCAGGACAATAGGGTATAGTTTAAATGTCATTAATGGTTAGTGCTATTTAGTGTGGTTATTTTTAGGACAGTAGGATTAGGCATAAGTATGAGTAGGATTGGTTATATTAGAATTAGTAGTAAGGATCAGAATTTAGATAGGCAAGTAGAAAATCTTTCTGATGTATTTAAGGTATTTTCTGATAAGCTTAGTGGAAAGGATAAGAATAGACCTGGTTTAGAAGCATTATTGTCTTTTATTAGGGAAGGAGATATTGTTGTTGTTTCTGAGTTAGATCGATTAGGGAGAAATAATAAAGAGTTAACAGAAGTAATATCTATGATTCATTCAAAAGGGGCTACTCTTGAGATTTTAAGTTTTCCTTCTTTGGTTGGAATTAAAGATGATAATTTAAGAAGGTTATTGAATAATTTAATAATTGAGATTTATAAGTATCAAGCGGAAGCTGAGAGGGTTAGGCTTTTAGAGAGACAACGTCAGGGGATTGAGATTGCCAAAAGAAAAGGCAAGTATAAAGGGAGAAAACCTTTGTTTACTAGTGCAAGTCTTCAATTGTTGCATGCATTTGAATTATTTAAATCAGGCTGTTCTGATAGGGATATAGAAGATTTAGTGGGGATTAATGCGAGAACATTCAGAAGATATAGAGAAAAATTTGGAATAAAAAGAACAACATAATGCAATATATCACATTATGTTGTTCAAGAGATGTTTTTTTTTAGAAAGTCAATGCAATTATAAATCTCTTCTTTGAGATTATTGTCACAGTCAATGATTTCTAGAAAGTTAATGTGTGAGCGGAATAGTTGTAGGTAGTTGATATTTTTAGAAATGAGGATAATGTGACCGAATCGATCATTTTTTCTAATATTTTTTGCTACTTCTAACTCTTGTTCATTTAAGTATATGTCTTTATTTATGATAAAATATGTGTTAGATTGATGGGATGGATGAGCTTTGAAACTTTGTAATATTTTGAAGACTATTCTCGGATATCTATTTTTTAGGTAGTTACTGATGATTTTGGTAATTTGTAAATTTTTGTGTTGTTCAATAATATAAAACATAATTCCTCCTTTTTTTATTTTTATTATATCAGTTAGTGAGAATAAATTTTATTAAGATAATGAAATGTTTATATTATATAATGAGTAGCAATAAATGGTCATTGATGACAGATAATGTACAGTTCATGATTTTTTGGAAATTAAGAGTTGATTTTTGATAGGATACTTTTAAAAGAGGAGGTAGTCTTATGAATTTTTTAATTGTTAATAAAGATGAAATTTCAATGAAACTGTTTCTTGAGGATATATTTTATATTAGTTCAGATACAACCAAGCCGCACATGTTAAAGGCTATTACAGAGTCTGGTGTTTTTGAATTTTATGGTGTTTTGAAAGATTTAGAAGATAAGTTAAAATTGAACTTTTTTAGGTGTCATCGTAAATTCCTTGTCAATATTGATAAAATTCAAGGACTAAATTTATCAGAACGTCTAATAGTATTTACAAATGAAGGTGTTGGGACTATGTCTTTTTCAAGATACAAACAGAAGGAATTAAATAAATTATGGAGAAGAGGATAATCTATGCTTAATATTTTTGTATTAGAAGATGATTTTTTTCAGCAGAGCAGGCTAGAAAATGCTATTAGGCGGTGTGTTGAAGAAACGTCAGTAAGGTATAAATTCCTAGAAGTTTTTGGTAAACCAAATCAATTATTTGAATCAATCGAGGAAGTGGGGAATCACCAATTTTTCTTTTTAGATATTGAAATAAAAGGCGAAGAAAAGAAAGGCATGGAAATCGCTAAAGAAATCCGTGCTCGCGATCCCTATGCTGTTATTGTCTTTGTAACAACTCACTCAGAATTTATGCCGGTAACGTATCGTTATCGAGTCTCTGCTTTAGATTTTATAGATAAAGGCCTAGAGGATAGTGACTTTCAAAAGGCAGTATCAGATGTGTTAGTGCATGCTTTTGAAAATATTGATCATACTATAGCTGAAAATTCTTTTGTATATAAAACTGAAACTGCTCATATTCAAGTCCCTTTTAGTGATATCCTTTATTTTGAAACATCATCAACAATACATAAAGTCATTTTAAAAACCAAAACAGGTCAGACTGAGTTTTACGGGAAAGTATCCGATATAGCGAAAGCTGACGAACGACTTTACCAGGCACATCGTTCTTGTGTAGTGAATCCATTAAATATAACAAGATTGGACAGAACAAATCACATTGCCTATTTTGAGAATGGAGATTCTTGTTTTATCTCTAGGATAAAACAAGGAAGATTGATTGGATTAATAGGGGATAAGTGATGAAGGTTTCACTAGGGTATGATATTCTTTTTTTTATTGATATATTAATAAGACTTTATATTTTTCAGCAGATTAGCGGGTTTGGAATGACCACAAAAAAGAAAATTGCTATTGCAGTTATTATAACCTTAGCATCTATATTGTTAAGTGGTATATTCCAATTATGGGAGCCGTTTTCACTGTTGCTGATAATTTCTTTCTTAAAAACTGGTTGGAATAAGATACAAAAGATATTCTATTGCTTATTACCATTCGTAATTGGAGATATGTTTCAAAGGATAATAGGTTTATATTTACGATTTGTTTTTGATATTGATATTATTTCGTTTAATAGCAGCCCATTTTTTAATATTGTCCTAACACTATTATTAGTTCCATTTTATACAATATTCTTCAAAGGACTCGGGATAGAGTCTAAGAATCTTCAAGTTGATACTTTAGATCAAACTTTTAAAAAGATATTCATTAGTCTGAATGTATTTTTTATTACATACTTTTTGATAATTCGTGGTATGATTCAACTTGAAATTGCGATTGAAAATGGATTGATTTTAAATATAGATACTTATTTTATTAGAACTAATGTATTGCTGGTATATTTTACAATATTTATTATTAGTATGTTGTATTTGAACTATCAGAGGAAAGAAAAGCAATACAAAGAAATCCAGGAGTTGAAGGACAAACAATTATCCGATTTAGGCTGTTATAGTCGTCATGTTGAGGCACTTTATAAAGAAATTCGAAGTTTCCGACATGACTACACTAATATTCTTATTAGTTTGAATGAAGCAATTAAGGAAGAGGATATTGTTGGGATTTGTTCAATTTATCAAGAAGTGATAGCAGATTCGGATAGAAAATTCTATGATGGAAAGTACGATATAGCTAGATTATCCAATATACAAAATCCTGCTGTGAAGAGTTTGCTGTCATCTAAGATGTTGGAGGCACAAAAAAAAGGTATTGCAATTTCTGTGGAAGTAGATTCTGAAATTGAACCACCTGCTTTAGAGTTGATAGAATTCATAACGATTCTGTCTATTTTATTAGATAATGCTATCGATGCTGCAGAGCAGTGTACAAATGGAAATATTGTATTTGCCTACTTCCAGGAATATGACCGAAAAATTGTGGTTGTAGAAAATACTACTGTCGAAGATAAAGTGTCAACAAGTCATATCTTTGAATACGGTCATTCTACAAAAGGAAATAATCGAGGAATTGGCTTGGCTAATGTAAAAGCTATTTTAGATAAATATCCTAAATTTACGTTGACAACGAATAGTAGTAATCATCGATTTGTTCAGGAGTTGGTGTTTATTGAGGAAGTTTAATTTTTTTGTATAATATATTTTTTAGGATAGATAAAAAATGCATAGAATCATTATTATTTGCAGTATGATTCTATGCATTTTTGGTCAACTTATGCGTTATATGTCTAACCACGTCTTTTATTAGTGGGAAAAGTATTTCCCAAAAATTTGAAAGATTTCCCCCAGTAATATTCTGGAGTTCTTCTTTTGAAAGTGAGTGGGACACTGTACAATTATTATGTTTATTCATTTGTTAATCTCCTTTTATTATTTATATCTTTGACTTTATTTATAGTTTCATTATAAAGGAATTTTAGTGAAAACGCACACATGAGTAATGAATGGTCATTCATTACAAAATAATGACCATTTTTTAAATTTTATAAAGAAAAAACAATATATTGTATCATATTATAAAACAATATGATACAATATATTAGAGGTGATTTACATGAAGATAATAACAATTAATATCAATAAAGGTGGTACAGGTAAGTCTACTTTTTCTTATAACTTTTCTAAGTGGTTATCATCTATAAAACATAAAAAGGTTCTTCTAATAGATGGGGACTCATCATGCAATTTAACTTATTCTTTTAAAGAATTAGGGATAAGTTCTATTTATGATGTCTTTAAAGGAGGAGCTTTTGAGATATACCCTGTAGATGAAAAACTAGACTTTATCAAAGGTTCAGAATTTTTAACTGATGAGGATTTGGAACTTAGGAAGAAACAAAATAATTGTCTGATTCTTTTTATGTGGTTTGCGGATAATATTGATGTGTTAAGTAAATATGATTACGTTGTTATAGATACTCATAATGATGCTAGCTTGGTCACATCGAACTTTATAGCAGTTGCGGATGCTGTGATTGGATTATCAGAGCCTTCTAGAAACGGTTATCGTGCCTGGTTAGAACTCCAAGAAACCATTAGTCGTCTTAAGTCTGAGGTTGTCGACATTATGACTAGGAAATCTTATATTCAAGCTGTTCCGTATCTGATTGGTAATAAAATAGAGCATATCGGAAGTAGCTCACGAGAATTTTTGGATATTATTGCTGATGATTCAGGTTTGTTAGGAGTAATTCCGAAAAAAGAGTTACTGGCAAAGAGCTTGCTGAGCGATAAGAGTATATTTGAACTTCAGGATGAAATGTCAGATGCTGAAAAGAGACGTCATAAGCACTTTTATGATCACATTGGAGAAGTCTTTGAAAAAATTATTCATACTATATAAGGAGAAGTAATCATGACAAATAAATTTTCAAATTTTCAAAAAGCTAGGGAGGAAGTTTCCGTAAAAAAAGGAATGGTAGTATCAGAAAGTCAAGAACTGAAGAAGACTTATTCTTTTACTCTATTACCCTCAGAACGTCAAATGCTTAAGGAATTGGCAGAGTCGTCCCCTATCCGTGTGTCAGATTCACAGTTTCTTTCAAGCTTAATTAGAGATTATTATCTCAACAGAAAATAACCAAAAAATTCAGCTTACTTTAGCTGGATTTTTTATTTAACAGTAAATAATGGTCATTCATTACAAAATAACGATATTTCACGACAAGAAATAAAATTAGGACTCTTTTTATTTTATACTATGCATGTAAACAAAATAACACAGAAAAAACAAATCATATAGGAGTAAAGAATATGATTTGTTGGCAATTATTTTTTGAACTACTAAAGAAACCAATGGCTTAGTTAAATAAAGAAAGGAGAAACTCGTGAAAAAAATGACAGATGTAGAACTTCAAAATATTACAGGTGGAAGTATTTTAGGCTTGGTGAGTTTTGTAGGAAATGCTATTCGTCGCCCTAGGATTTATCTTCCATGAGAGCCAGTAAAGCCTAAAGTAGCGATTATGTAGGAGGAATAGAATGACTAAATTTAAAACTTTAATTAATTTTGTTCAAGATCATAAGACTGTTATATTTACAGCAGTGGTTGTTATTCTCTTATGTACCGTTTACTCTCAATTTTTTAAAGCAGTATATGATACGGGAAATGATTTCGGTAGAAGTATTGTAAATGCAATTATCAAATGATTATAAATGTAGAAAAGGCTGACTCTCAGTTTTTTTCTGTTGTGTTATTTCCAAAATAGTAGAAATAGTGTGTGATAATAGATATGTAAATCAAGAGGAGATTATATGCGTTTTAAGAAGAAACATTATCGTGCTCAAGTAGATACTAGGGACTGTGGTGTTGCCTCTCTGGCAATGGTTTTTGGTTTCTATGGGTCATATTATTCGTTGGCTACTTTGCGTGAATTGGCGAAGACTACACAAAAGGGGACAACAGCTTTTGGCTTGGTCAAAGTTGCTGAAGGTGAAGGATTTGAAACTCGAGCAATCCGTGCGGATATGACTCTTTTTGATGAGGATATCATCTATCCTTTTATTGCCCATGTAGTCAAAAATGGTAATTTGATGCACTATTATGTGGTAACCGGCTGTGATAAGAAATCAATTCATATCGCTGACCCTGATCCATCTGTTAAACTGAAGAAAATGCCACGTGAGCAGTTTGAAGAGGAATGGACAGGAGTTTCAATTTTCATCGCTCCAACTCCAAGCTATAAGGTTCACAAAGAAAAGAAAGATAGCTTATTATCTTTTGTCCCTATCCTTGCTAGACAGAAGGGGCTGATATTAAATATTGTCATTGCCACTCTTATAGTGACTATAATCAATATTGTTGGTTCATATTATCTACAATCGATTATAGATACCTATATTCCTGAACAGGTAAAAAATACTCTAAGCATTGTGTCAGTTGGATTAGTTATTGTCTATATTCTTCAACAACTGATTTCTTATGCTCAAGAGTACTTATTATTGATCCTGGGGCAGAGATTATCAATTGATGTTATTTTGTCTTATATCAAGCATGTTTTTCACTTGCCGATGTCTTTCTTTGCAACAAGAAGAACAGGGGAAATCGTTTCACGTTTCACTGATGCTAATTCAATCATCGATGCTCTAGCAAGTACGATTTTATCGGTTTTCTTAGATGTTTCGATTATCATCATTGTTTCAATTGTTTTGTTTTCTCAAAACATTAACCTATTTTTCATTAGCTTGCTTGCATTGCCAATCTATACCGTGATTATTTTATCTTTCATGAAACCATTCGAAAAAATGAATCAAGAAACAATGGAATCTAATGCGGTCCTATCATCTTCAATCATTGAAGACATTAACGGTATTGAGACAATCAAGTCCTTAACAAGTGAACGACAACGTTATCAAAAGATTGATAAGGAATTTGTCGATTATTTGAAGAAGTCATTTGCTTACGGTAGAGCTGAGAGTATTCAGAAAACGCTAAAAAAATTGGCTCAGTTGTTGCTGAATGTTGCGGTATTATGGATGGGAGCAAATCTTGTTATGGATAATAAGATGACATTAGGTCAACTTATTACTTATAACTCTTTATTGGTCTATTTCACAAACCCTCTGGAAAATATTATTAACCTTCAGACGAAGTTACAAACTGCTAAAGTTGCCAATAACCGCCTAAATGAAGTATACTTGGTAAAATCTGAATTTGAAGAGCAAAAAACAGTTCATGATTTGAGTCATTTCAAAGGGAATCTAACATTCAACAGTGTCAGCTATAAGTATGGATATGGTAGAGATGTTCTTAGTGACATTAATCTCACATTGAAAGCAGGTAGTAAGGTGTCATTTGTAGGAATTTCAGGTTCAGGAAAAACTACATTGGCCAAGATGCTTGTTAACTTCTTTAGTCCATCAAAGGGAGAGATTTTATTAGATGATGTGAACCTAGAAGACATTAACAAAGAAAGTCTTCGAAGATATATCAATTATCTACCACAACAGCCGTATGTTTTTAATGGTACTATTCTGGACAATCTTTTGCTAGGTGCAAAAGAGGGAACGACTCAAGAAGATATTTTTAGAGCTGTTCAAATCGCAGAAATCAAGTCCGATATAGAATCTATGCCGTTGAACTATCAAACAGAATTAACGTCAGATGGTGTTGGTATTTCAGGAGGTCAGCGTCAGAGAATTGCTTTGGCTAGGGCATTATTGTCGGATTCTCCAGTACTGATTTTGGATGAGGCAACCAGTAGCTTAGATGTATTGACTGAGAAGAAAATCATAGATAATCTTATGGAATTAGATAAGACGTTGATTTTCATTGCTCATAGATTAACAATTTCTGAAAGAACGGAGCATATCGTTGTCCTTGATAAAGGTAAGATTATTGAAGAAGGAACTCATCAAGATTTGCTGCAGAAACAAGGATTTTATGCTCATTTAGTAAATAGTTAGGAGGGAATCATGTACGAAGAATTACTAGAAAGTTCGGAATTTTATCAAAAACGGTATCATAATTTTTCAAGCAAATTGATTCTTCCAGTATTTGCTTTGATGGTTTTCTTGGTTGTATTTTTGGCATTTTTTAAAAAAGAAATTACTCTTAAAAGTGCTGCTACTGTAGAGCCCGTAAAAGTATTAGCCCAGATTCAATCAACCAGCAGCAACAAGATTATTTTAAATTCACTGAAGGAAAATCTCGTAGTTAATATTGGTGATGTCTTGATCAAGTACGATTCTACAAATGAGACGTTGCAGCAAGATAACTCTGAAGATCAGTTGAGTTTATTGCAAACACAAAAAGAGCAGCTTGAGCTATTAAAATTGAGCTATGAGACGACTATTAGTCAGTTTCCAGAAACAGATACATTTGGTTACTATCGTAGGTTTGAGGATTACTTGAATCAACGACAAACACTAGAAAGTAGTGTTTCACAACAGAATGGAACAATTGCTTCACAGAACGCAGCATCGACGAATACTCAAAATACAATTGGTGGTTTTATCAATGAACTATCCGGTAAAATATCTGATTATCAAGCGTTAAAGAGTGCTATTTCAACAGGATCATTAATTGATAGTACGAACCAAGGGTATTCATTGTATACTACCTATATTTCACAATCTGGGACATTAACGAGTGATGTTGAAAAGGATACTCTAAAGAATCAAACGATTACTCAGATTGATTCACAAATCCAGCAATTTCAGTCAGAATTATCTAGTTATCAAATCCAATATTCTAGTGCTGGTGTTCAGCAATCCTACAATTCCAGCTTAGATAGCCAGCTTTCTTCTCTACAATCTCAAAAAATTTCAGAAGTAAGTCAAGAACTAACAGCTATGGAACAAAAAATTAATGAGTTAGAGAATAGATTAGAGGTCCAAAATAATACTCTTTCAGATACTGAAATTGTGTCTACTGTTGCTGGAATTGTTCATATGAACAATGAGGTCCTTAATGCAGAATTGATTCCAGAAGGAACATTGATTGCTCAAATATACCCAATTATTGCAGATGAGAAGAAAGTTTTGATTGAGACTTATATTCCTTCGAGTGATATTTCTAGCCTTAAAGTAGGAGATAGGATTAAGTTTAAAACTCAGGATTCATCCAATAAAGAACTAAATCTTATTTCAAAAATTTCAAGTATAGATAGTAATGCCACTAAGACAGAAACAGGCAGCTACTTTAAGGTTGTTTCAGAGGTGAAACTTTCGGATAAGGAAATCCAGGTTCTGAAATATGGTACATCTGGAGAAATCGTTGTAGTAACTGGAGAGAAAACATATTTAGATTATTATCTGGATAAATTTTTAAATTAAATAACACAGGAAGAAATCGAATTTGTAAATTTGGTTTCTTTTTTGTCGCCAATGGTAAAAAACGGCTGTTCATTATTAAACAATGTGATTTCATTGGAATTAATATCTCAGCACAGTGGGATTAAATCCGAGATACTTTACAGGGAATTGGAGATGGATTGTTTGGCTATCGAAGAAGATACTAAGAATCTGAATTGTAGTTTTTTAGGAATTATAAAATATTTTTAAACAGTGTCTTAGGGAATTTCCTAACAAGTAAGCTTGACGAATCAGAGCTAAAGGCATCTAGAACGTTAATTTTATCGTAAGTGGGTACCCACTTACTGTGCTTGCTACGTAATTTTATGTCCAATTCCAATATAGAACATTGTTAAAATATTATTTTTAACAATAATTACCATGTTTTGTCTTGTAAAAAATGTTTTGGAGAGCCATTTTTGATATAGCGAGTTTCGGCGAGCATTCGTCTGTGCGATTCACAGACGTCGGCACGAAGTGACGAGAACAGGAGAAAATCAAAACGATTGAGTTTTGTATTTTCGGGCAGTATGCCAGCGTGTTTAGCGCAATCGAAGGGTGCGCTAAACACGCAAACCTAGAATTTTGCGATTATCTCAGAGAATGTCACGGTTTTTTAATCGTGATTTTTGTGATTTTAAAAATATGGCAGACTATTAGTATGAAATATTGAATGACTAGAGCGTAAATAAATAGGAGGAAACGGGTGTTAAAATATATCAATCACGCAGGACCTTAATCAATATTAAAATTTTTTAGAAAGTAGAGTTCACAAATTCTTATCAGGAGGAAATAGAATCATTGTATAAACAGTGTAATAGAGATTTTTAATTTATTGGAAATAAGAATCTAATTCAAAAGAATAAACATTTATAAGAAACTTTAATCAATAGTTTAGGAGGAAATAATGAGTAGAATTTATAGTAGTACAGAAGGTTTAAGATAAAAACAAAAGCGTTTCAGAAGTCGTGATACGGATATAGGACACCAATTCACTTATACCATAAATTTAAAAAAATAGGAACGTCAAGTCAGGGATTCCTGGTTCGGCGACAAACAAAAAAGCGTTTAAAACGTCGCTTAATAAACGTTTCGATATACCCAAATCGTTAACAATAGGTCTTGCATCGTGGCAAGTATTTCGTCAGCGGTAAGGTAGTCACGGATAGCTTACCCAGTGCCTTTATCAAGGTATAAAAAAATAGAAAGGAGTTTTGCTAATGAGTAATAAAGCAGAACAGAGGCGCGCAAAGCGCGACAGGGGAAAGCCTGTAAAAAAGAGAAAAAGTCCGAGCTTTTAATAAGCGAGGACGCTCGTAAGAAACATGTTCAAAAGATGGGACAAGAGATTATCACGGCCAAATTTGTAGCTGGAAAAGGTAAAAGTCGTCATCAAGGTAAGCTAGAAGATGATATCTTCAAATATATTACATCCGAGAAAGCTTTTCGGGACGTTTCAGCAACGTGGCGTAGATTTTCTGAGTTCGTGGACAAACATAGTGATGGGACGGATTTAAATAGCTTAGAAGACATTCTGAAATACGTTGATCTTTATATTATGGATTTAATGATTTGAGGCCGAAATGCAGATACGTTAACCACATATAAAGCAAATCTCGGAAAAGTTTTTGGTGTCTCTACCACGTATTTTCTCTAAACTCCTAAGCGTGAACGTCGTAATAAAACACTTTCACGTTTAGAGGTTAAAGTAGATCATAAAATCAGTAAAGAAAAGAATAGTTTTTTCGACATCTTAGGAAGTGCTACGGGTTTGCGTAAGCGTGAGCTGGAGCGATTACGTGGCACGGATCTTATCGCTAAAAAAGCTAAGAATGGACTTTACTACGTGAATATCACGAGAGGTACAAAAGGAGGACGTACGAAAGTTTCTCCAATTATGGCAAAATCAGAGGAAGAATTGGAAAAGATTTTGGCAATGTTTAAAGTAGCGGGAACGGGTGTCGTATGTAGTGGCAAATACGGAACGCATCGAATTCCAAAGACCTAGATGAACATTCACGTAGGGCAGAATATGCTAAACGTGTATATCTTCACTATGAACGTGATTTAGACAGATTACCACGCAAAGAAAAAACATTTCTACGTAAGGAATATGCAGGTTATGTCATGGATAAGTTCGCTGAACAAAAAGCTACTGAATACCTGGGACATAATCGTAAAGATGAATTCCGTAAGTCGTATGTCTATTGTTTATTTGAGTAAGAAAAAGAAACAGGGTCATTTTAGATCCTGTTTCTTTTTCTTTCAAGTATTGTAAATCATAGAATTCTCAAGAGTGAATCAATATATTTATCCAGGAAATCGATTAACATGGGTCAGTATAGTTAGCCACGAAATTAAGTAACATGGCCTAGTATGGTTATCCTTGAAATCAAAGAACATGAATTAGTATAGTTAGATATCAATTTCGATAATATGGTCAGTGTATTAAACCATCATTTTGGGGGTATCATTTTTGGGAAGTATATGCCAAGCTCGTCATCTTTTTGAGGAGAAACCATTTGATAGTCTAGGTAAAATGTTAGAGAATTTTGGTTGTCATTATTATTACAGAAGTCTATTAGCTCGTTCTTATAACTGTAATCGGAATATTTCAGATAGAAAGCAATTGCTTTATGGTATGGATAAGAGTAGTTAAATTTTTTAAGGTAACTCCATAGTTGTTTAGAGTTTAACTCATTTTTTGCTCGCAAAAATGCTTCTAAAATTTCTAAAGCACCACCGCTGTATCCTGGTCTAACAATTGCATCAATTAAAGTACGTTCAATATTTGTAGTTCTTATAGGTTTGGAAAATCCTACTACGTTTTTGAGAACGACGCCAGTATTATTCGTGTTTTTAGAGTTCAGAACATGAACTTTGTAGGAAGTTTCATCAAAGGTAAATGAATAGATCATATTTGTACGTCTCATTTTTTTAGAAAAAGCATAATCTATTCTTCCTTGAGAGATATTTTGCTCATTGTTAGAATAAAAATATTTTTTTGATTGTTCTTTGTTAATATATATATCTTTAGGATTGTTGATAGTTAAGTCGTTAACAAAAAGAGCACTGTAGTGGGAAAGGAAAGATTTAGATAATAATGAGAGTGCTATTTCATAAGGAGAAATTTGAACATCAGTAGCAATATAACGAGTAACAGTCTCACCTTTATATTCATTTAGAATTTTTATCGGTTCAAATAGACCTAATTTATCGATAATAATATCGATAAATTTATTTACAGAAGCAGATTTTTTAAGTTTATTTGATTGTTTAAAATCATCTAAAATTTTTATAATCGATGTTCGATTCAGAATATTACCAAATTCTTTTCGAGCTTGTATTACTATTTCATCAGAGTATTTTACTAAGTTAGAAGCATCTTTGTTAATCTTTTTTTCTAAAAGGATATTTTGTATTTTTTCATCTGACAGTACCAATTTTAAACCTCCATATTTTTAAAAACAAGAACCTTAAGCTATGGTATATATACCATAGCTTATATTATACTTTAACAAAAAAAATAAAAAAAGTCATTTGATAAAGCTATGGTATATATACCATAGCTTATAGTTGAGTAAGTGGTAAGTGTCTAGAGTTTTGAGGAAGAATAAAAATAATTATTTTTTGAGGGAACAAGCGATACAGCAACAACAAAATTTGGTAATAGAAAAAGAGAATCAACCTCAAAAAAAGCATTCTCCTCAAGTGTTAAACATTTAGTTGATAATTTAAATAGAGAGAATAAAGGAGTATACCATTATGATAAATAAACAGAACAGTGAAGTTGTTGTGATTGTATTAGCAGATATGATTTATCCTAGTTCGTATACGAATGACTATGCTAACGTCGCTATATATTTGAAAATATTAACGCAAAAAAATGCTTAGCTTTATTGAAAAAGACACTAGAGGAAGTGAAGGGAGTAGAGGAACTTGTTAAAGACATTGAATACACTTATCAGTTTATTTCTCAACTCAATGAAGAAGAATATGAGTTGCTTGTTGATTTAATGGATAGGTAAACGGTCTTACACAATTATCACGTAACACTTAACATAGAGAGTTTATCCTAGCTTGTATATGAATGACTACACTAACGTTGTTAGCGATTTGAAACCATTAACGTAAAAAAATATTTGGTCTTATTGAACAAGTTTCAGGAGGAACTTGTCAAAGGTATTAAATATACTTATCAACATATTTTCTAAGGTAATAAAGAAGAATATGAGTTGCTTATTGAGTCAATGGGATAGGCAAACAGTTATGCCCAATTATTGTATACAGGTTGCATGTAGGGGGATTGGGGAACTCCCAAAAGTCACAAAAAAATAAGCAGGTCATTAAAAAAATGACGTGCTTATTCTTTCTGTGAAAACGCATTTGTATATACAAATGCTATGCTCGCCAAAAAGAAAAAGCTATTTTGGAAACATGATGGCTTCGTAAAAAGTGACGCAAATTTTACATAGTCTCACAATAAAAAAATGAATCAGATTGGAGGAAGAGGATGGAAAGAAAGAGACCCATTCAAAAAATATTTTTTGTCAATGAAGAGGAAAATGACTATATCAAAAACAAAATGAATGACGCAAAACTAAACAATTTTTCTGTCTATGCACGTTTGATGTTAATGAACGGAGTCATTAACGTGATTGATTTTGAATTAATTAAATCATTAAAAACAGAGGTGAATCGAATAGGGGTGAACATTAATCAAATTGTCAAAAGGATACATGAAACAGAAAGCGAAATTAGACAAGATGACCTCATGGAAATGATTCAACTTCAAAAACAATTGAACCAAACTATTCATGAGATGATTACACATGTGACTGATTAGGGGGAATACTATGGTTGTGACTAAAGTGTTGCAAATCAAAACAGAGAATAATTTAAAAGCAGCTTTGTGTTACATTAAGAATGAAAAGAAAACACAACACCTCAATTTAACAGACCATAAAAATATGACCGGAGATATACAAGATAATGCAGCAATGGGTTTATTTGATGATTCATTATTTACCTATAGTGGTCATACGAACCATCTGGTATCTTGTCATGGTGTCATGTCTGTGGAACATGCTTATGAAGAAATGATGTTGACGAAAAAACACGCTATTCAATTTTTAGGAGAACGTCAAAGTGGGAAAGTGGATGTTTTAGCACACCACATTATTCAGTCGTTTAGTCCTGAAGATAATCTTACCCCTAAGTAAGTTCATGAGATTGGAAGACGAACTATATTAGAGCTAACAGGAGGGCCACATGAATTCGTTATTGCGACACACATGGATAAAGACCATTTACATAATCATATTATTTTTAATACAACTAATGAGGAATTTAGTTATTTATCTGCCAAAGGTGTTTCAGACGGTCGTCACTTTAATCAATTAAGAGATTCGTTTAACAAACAATTTCATGACACGAAAAAAGAATTGGATAAATTAGATGAACGTATTGCAAAATTGAATAAATTCTATTCAGTCTTATTGTCTGATAATCCAGTCATGCAACAAAGTATTCTTGATGAAGCAGTGAAGGATTATGGAACATCAAATAAACATGATATTCATAAATTATTACAAGAAGTCATCATTGAACGGGAGATTTTAAGAGAAACATTTGACAAAGTAGCAAATGAATATGATCAGTTAACAATGATTTATGAACATGTTAAAGAAAGGGATGATATTAGTCCATATAAGGTAAGATTGTAGGTGAAAATCACGATGAAAAAAAGTTATATAAAATATTTTTTATATATAGTTGAGAAATAATTTGTTTAATAGCAAATCAATGATAGAATAGAGATAAGATATAGAAGGAGCAACAATATGACCCCAGATGAAATACGCAATACCATTTTAAAGACGATTTACTCAGATACTGAACTAGTAAAAAATTTAGTTTTAAAGGGTGGAAACGCACTAAAACTACATAGAATAGTCGATAGAGAATCTCAAGATCTTGATTTTTCCATCAAAGAAACGATAAGGTTTACAAAAGAAAATGAAGGAGTAAAGCTTCAGCAACTAATTACAGATGCATTTAGCCAGAAAGGTTTCTTTGTCAATTCGTTTGAATTTGCTCTGAAGCCAAAGAATAGACATCGAGATTTACCACCATATTGGGGAGGATATAAAATATCATTTGCTTTACTTGACCAAGAAAAGTACCATGATAAAATAAACTCTCAAGATTCTATACAAATGAAAGAGTTGAATAAATACGCTCTATCTATCGAGAGTGGTATTAAGAAAATCGAGATTGATTTAAGCTACGATGAGTACACAGAGCATAAAGAACCATATGATTTAGATGGAACAACAATCTACTTGTACAGTCCACTAATGATTGTCTATGAAAAAATTAGAGCCTCCTGTCAGCAATTGGAAGAATATTCATTAACGACCAACAAGACCAGAGCTAGAGATTTATATGATATTTTTAAAACATTAACCAATATAAATCAAGTGGAGTTGCGTTCAGAGGTACTGAATGAAGATAACTTTTATATTTTAGAGAATATCTTTCGTGTGAAAGAAGTTCCCTTGGAATTAATGACGAAATTGGACACAAAGAAAGATGACCTTGCTGCTGACTATGAATGTAAGGTATTGCCTCAAATTTCGAAAAAAGACCGAGAGGAATTTGAATATATTTTTGACTACAACCAGATACTGTTTAATGAACTATTTGAGAAGTATCAAAAATATAACGAGAGTAGGTAGCATATTATGATTAATTTTTGAATGATAAATTTTTACGAAGAAGCCATTTTCGGTTTCTTTTTTCTTTAATGGTAAAAAATGGTCGTTCATTACTAAATAAGGGCATTTCATGACAATAACAAAAAATTTAATAATATATTTTGTATACTGTACATATAAACAAAATAACACACAATATCAGAGAAAAGAGAAATATATGATTAATATTACTGGAGTATATCCGTGGTTATGGAAGTTCTTTAGATTTTAAATATTATCATAAAAAATAACAACCTAAATGTAGAATAATAAATTAAGGAGAAAATATATGACTAAATTTGAAACAATGGATAAAATGAATGTAGACTTTGTGGCGCTTTCAGATTGGGAACTGATGGATATGGAAGGTGGAGCATTTTTAACGGCAACAATTGCAGGTGTAGCTATTTGGAAAATTCTTGCCGGTGCTGGAGTAGTAGCGGCCGGTGGCGCTGCCGGATATTTTATTAATAAATAAGAAAATTTTATAGAGATGGCTTACAGGATAATCTTGTTTTATCGGATAAACCTTTAAAATATTGCAAGAGTAAGTGGTATCTGTAGTTTTAGCAGAGCATGCTAGATTGATTAAGAAAGGATGACTGTGATGAAACACCTAGGCACTATAATTTTTATATTATGGAGTGTACTATATATTCTTAACGATATGAACGTTATAGAAGCGTTTGATATGGATATCATACCTCTACCAGTTATTATTATTATTTATATAGCTGTTTTGACGAGTAGTAAAAAAGTTATAAATTAAAAACTTTATACGAGGAGAAAATATATGACTAAATTTGAAACAATGGACAATATGAACGTAGACTTTGTAGCACTTTCTGACCGAGAATTGATGGATATGGAAGGTGGAGGATTAGGGGTGGTAATTGCTTTATTTATGGCAGGATATACCATTGGAAGAGATATCGCTAAAAGAGGCAAATAAATATAGTAAAGTAATCATAATTCTTTTTAGATGAGGTTATTAAAAGAAGACTGCCTACAGTTTGATGCTTAACTGTAGGTGGTCTTCTTTAGCCTTATTTTGATTATAGCATGAGTTGATTTAGAAATGTAATTTAGGTTCTATAATAAATAGGGTTGATGAAAAAAGTTCATTAACCCTATTTTTAGATATTAAAGTAAAAAGGGTGTACAATAAATCGTGTTGGTGAACAAAAAGGTTCGCCAACACGATTATTTTTTTATAGAAAAAAGTGAAGCAAACCAGTAAACTATAAGTTGAGACAAAATAGTAAAGAGGTGCTTCACATGGATAAGAATACCAGAAAATTATTGAAATTGGAAGAAGAATTTGAATTTCCAGAAAATTGGCTAACTCAAGACGT
>NZ_SPPB01000037.1 GCF_004570605.1 Granulicatella sp. WM01
TTGTTTTACCTAGTATATACATAATATACCAGAGGACCAAAAAAATCAAGTGCCAAAAAAGAAAAAATTTGATAATTTTGTTCTCTTTTTCTTTTTTTATTCTTCCTCAAAATTTCAGACACATACAATGTGCTATTTTTATTTGACAGAGTACTTTACATTCAGTATACTAGTAGACGTGTAAAATAATGCAGCAAGAATAGAAGAAAGCACGTCAACAGTTTCTCGCAAATGTATTTGTTCGATTGGTAGCCTGCGGCTGCAATGGTGAAAATCGTAAGAGAAAATGAACGTATTCGGTCTATTTACTTATTATTTTACTCCATAAAACTTATTTATTTTGGAGGAATTTATTATGTCACGTTATACAGGTCCATCATGGAAACTATCACGTCGTTTAGGTATTTCTTTAACTGAAACAGGTAAAGAATTAGCACGTCGTCCATACGCACCAGGTCAACACGGTCCAAATAACCGTAAAAAATTATCAGAATATGGTTTGCAATTGCAAGAAAAACAAAAATTGCGCCACATGTATGGTATGAGCGAAAAACAATTCGCAACATTATTCAAAAAAGCTGGTAAAATTAAAGAAGGTAAACATGGTGTTAACTTCATGGTTTTATTAGAACAACGTTTAGACAATGTTGTGTATCGTTTAGGATTAGCGACAACTCGTCGTCAGGCACGTCAATTAGTTAACCATGGTCACATTACAGTTGATGGCAAACGTGTGGATATTCCATCATACAGCGTGTCAGTTGGTCAAGTAATTTCTGTTCGTGAAAAATCAAAAGGCGTTGAAATTATTAAAGCTGCTGCTGAAGGTATTTTTGGACGTCCAGATTATGTTACATTTGATGTTGAAACATTAACTGGTTCTTTAACACGTTTACCACAACGTGAAGAATTATCAGCAGAAATTGATGAAGCCTTAATCGTTGAATACTATAACAAATTAGGTTAATCACTCTAGAAGCAGGAATTTTCCTGCTTTTTTGTTTTGTGTACAATAAAGGGATTTTTAAATAACAAAAACTGTGAAAAATATTTGTTTATAAACGTTGATTTTTCGCAATTTTAAACATATTACTTCAGATAATGTTTAGTTTTTATCAGTATTGAGTAGAATGATTTTTTATTAATAACATGTAATGAAATTAATTAGTAAATAGATTAACTTTTCATGTTAATCACTAAACTATTTGTCTACTAGGCAACTCTATATCATATTATAAAAAAAATGTTGATGTATAGTTTATCCGTGCATTACTATACTTTTTGAGCATGTTAGAGGATAGGAATAATTAAATAGAATAACCATTTATTTAATGATGTATTATGTTTTAGAGGAATGTGGTACGACCAAGGTGCTTTTATAGGGAAATATCATTTATTAATGAGTAGATTAGACTATTCTATAGGAAAATTATTTAATTATATAACTAGTAGTACACTTAGAGAAAGTATATCATTAAAAGATAATAACTAGAAATATTTTATAAAGTAGCCATTTGCCGTATTGTTCTGTAGTATTGTGTATCTTATGTGAGAGTGTAAATTCTTAAAATAATAGAATAGAGTAGGAAAATTAATGTTCATTGAGATAATTTAACAGTTGATTTTATTCTTGTTTTATGGTTTTATACAGATATAATTATTTATTTTAAGATCTTGTTATAAGGATGAGAGAATTTATGAGAAAATTAATTGTTATTCGTGGAAATTCTGCAAGTGGGAAAACGTCTTTAGCAAAGGCTCTACAAGAAAAGTTTGGTGATAATACTATGTTGATTTCTCAAGATATGGTTCGCAGAGAGATATTAATGACTAAGGATGGGAGTGAGACAAAGGCTTTACCACTATTAAAACAAATGTTAATTTATGGATATGAATAGTGTTCAATAGTCATTTTGGAAAGTATCTTGTGTGCTGAATGCTAGTTCCATTATTTGAATTAGCACGTCAATTATACCCACTCTATATTTATGCATATTATTTTGATTTACCGTTCAATGAAACGCTTAAACGGCATGAAACACGAGAAAAAGCAAAAGAATTTGGTGTTGAGGTTTTAAAATGTTGGTGGATTGAAAAAGATTATGCTCAATACTACATGAAAAGCGTTTAACCCAAGAAGATAATTTATTGGACCTAGCCGAATTAATTTATCGAGAAGTTATTGGGGAAGAGTAATTATTTAAATGCTATAGAGTATCTTAAAACAAGTGTCTATTGATAAGAATATTTAAAGATTTATGGAAAGAGTATGGAAAGTTTATAACTTGTTTTGCACAGTAGTTGAGTGACATACTGTACAATGAAACAAGGTAAAATGCAGTAAAACAATTGTCTACTAGTAATGGTGTTAAAAAATTTATGTAAAAAAGATAGACAATTTAATTTTTATAATAATCAAATAAAGTGCTGTTTGATGAACAGAAAGTTTTCTAGGTTAATAATGAGAAACCGGTAATGTTGATTGAATAGGTAATTATTAAGAGCAGATAATAAAGAAAAGAGCTAAAAGGGGATAGTTAATAAGGATGAATAGTTATGATTGAGATTGTACGAGCGAGTTTAGAAAGTGTGTATGAGGTACATGTGAGAATGTCAGAGGCTTTAAGTGTACAAAAGGAGCAAGTTCAGTTAAATGCTTATGAAATTGAAAGTGTTGAGCAAGAAAGTGATACGATGTTGGTTTGTCGAAGCGTTGAACCAATTGATTTAACGGAATGTTTGTTTGTCAAAGTTGCAGGGTGTGTGCCTAAACGTGTGCATTTTGGTCGTGGGATTGTACAAGATAGCATATTTGATGATTATTTTGCTTATGATGGAGAGCTTGGAGCGATTTATACTAAAGAGAAAACCATGTTTAAACTGTGGGCACCTACATCTGATAAAGTAGATTTAAGGCTTAATGATGTTGTGTATAGTATGGAAAAACGAGAAAGAGGGATTTTTGAATACACTTATGACGGTGATTGTTTGGGCATGCATTATATGTTTGATGTGTATCGGGAAGATGATGTGTATTGTGTCGTTGATCCGTATGCTAAGGCAGTAAGTATTAATGGGGAAAAGGGTGTTGTTGTTCAACTGGACTCATGTGAAGATAATTATATTAGTCCTTATGTGCAAACACCAATTATATATGAATTGCACATTAGAGATGCGTCAATACATGTACATAGTGGGATAAAGAATAAAGGAAAATATGTTGGATTAACTGAAAAAGGGACACATCATTCCAAGTTTAGTGAACAAAAAACGGGGCTTGATTATATATCAAGTTTAGGTGTGACACATGTTCAGTTTTTGCCTGTAGCTGATTATAGTTGTCAATCTGTTGATGAGCGTTATCCATTGCGTACTTATAATTGGGGATATGACCCATTACATTTGAATGCACCTGAGGGAAGTTATAGCCTAGAACCGAATATTCCATTGTCTAGGATTGAAGAATTGCAATCGCTAATTAGAGCGTGCCACCAAGAGAATTTATGTGTCATTTTAGATGTTGTGTATAATCATGTGTATCATATTCAAGAGCATAGCTTTGAAAAAATTGTGCCGTTCTATTATTTTCGTCGAGATGAACAAGGGAGATTAACTGATGGAACGGGTGTAGGGAATGATTTTGCCTCTGAACGAGTTATGGCAAGAAAGTACATTGTTGATAGTCTTGTCCATTGGGCAAGTATGTATAGTGTAGATGGATTTCGATTTGATTTAATGGGTATGCTAGACATTCCAACTATGCAGGAAGTGGTAAATGCACTGTCTAAAATTAATCCTAATATATTTTTATTAGGTGAGGGTTGGGATATGGGCACTTTACCTAAAGAGAAGAGACCTGCACAATATCATGCTCATTATATGCCTAGTGTCGCCTTTTTTAATGATGTTTTTAGAGATACTGTAAAAGGTAAGGCTTGGGGAGGTATCAAACGAGGGTTCATCTCTGGAGCTTTATATCAAGAAAAAGCCTTGTTGGACGAAATTTTAGGTGTTTCAAAGATTTATCCGTATACTTCAATAAGGCAAGTTGTACAATATGTTGAAGCACATGATAATTATACGTTGTGGGATTATTTATTGTTGACAAATAACTATGAATCAGATATGGTTCGTGAGAAAATGCACCGTTTAGCCACAAGTATTGTATTGTTATCATTTGGTGTCCCTTTTCTGCATGCTGGACAAGAGTTTTTTAGAACAAAATACGGTATCGAAAACTCTTACTGTGCTTTAGATAATATTAATGCTTTAGACTGGGATAGAGCGTATCATTATCATGATAATGTGAATTACGTACAGCGATTAATTGCACTCCGAAAGCAGTATACTGTTTTTTCAATGATTGATATTGATATGATAAAACAACATGTTGATGTACTAAAGGCAGACTACCAAACAATTGCTTATCGCATTTGTGAAGCACAGGGTGAATTGATTGTTATTCATTGTGCCAATGAGCTTGGACAATGGGTAAGTTTGCCAAATGGAACTTATCATGTGTTACTTAGCAGTGAATCTATTGAAAAAGATGTTTTAATTATTTATCAGCAAGGTATGTTTGTTTCTCCACTATCCACATTAGTTTTGCAAAAAAGAGGGTAAATAAAACATTTACCAATTAAAAAAATATTGATTCCACTGTAGGAATTGTGGAAGTTAACTATGAAAAAGAAACACATGATATTGAGAAAAACTTTATAAGAAGCTATACCATATTATTTTTGTAAAATAGGTTAAATATCACGATACTTTATTGTAAATAGAATTTTACTATGACAACATGGCATAAATGTTAATCGCATTGATGTCATGTTGTTTTTGTTATATATAAAAATTTATAATGTTATCAATAATGATTAGATAGTCTATTAAATATGATGATTAAATAAAGTTTAGAAGTAGGGATATTTAATTAGAGTATATACTGTTTCTAGCTAAAAAATAGAATAAGTACAAGACTTATAATTAAAAAAGATATAATATAGACATTTGTTGGTTATTTATTTTATATGTTTATATTTTTTCTAATTCATATAACAAAAATTTTTACAAAATAGTGTGAAAAAGTGATGAAAAAATTTGAATATGTGGTATAATGTAAGTACTTAGATACGAGTCTTAATATACTGTTAGGGAATGTGTCTATTATACGAAATAAGCGGTTACAAGTATTTTTTTAGTTATCTTTGAAAGCGTTTATTTGAATTTGATATAAAGGAGGGGAAACTATGGATGCACTGCTATATTCAACTATAAAAGATGACATTTATTTGTTTAACATTGGGCAATTGTATGAAAGCGGAAATCTTTTTGGGAATCATTTTGTAGACATTCTTGGAAACGTTTACTGTCGTTTTGTTGTGTGGGCACCAAATGCAAGAGGTGTTAGTGTAATAGGGGATTTTAATCAGTGGCAACCAGACAAATTAGTACAATTTAATCAAACAGGTGTATGGGGAATTTTATTACAACATGTTCATGAGGGAGAGTGTTACAAATATATTATTGAACAAGAGAATGGAGAAGTTGTAGTTAAAATTGATCCGTTCGCACAAAAGTTTGAACAAGCACCTAAAGATGCTTCTATTGTGTATGAAATGCATGCTAGACAGTGGAAAGATGGGTTGTGGCAAGCCTATAAAAAGCGATATTCTGCTTTGGAACGTCCAATTAATATTTATGAGGTACATGCAAGTTCGTGGAAAAAACATCTTGATGGTCGTTTTTACACATTTGATGATTTAATTGAACATTTAATTCCGTATGTTAAAGAGATGAATTATACGCATATAGAGTTTATGCCACTTATGGAGCATCCTCTACAAGAAAGTTGGGGGTATCAAGTAACCGGTTACTATGCTTTATCTAGTGTGTTAGGGGATTTAGATGCATTTTGCCGTTTTGTAGAAGCAGCACACAGACAATTTATTGGGGTTATTATGGATTGGGTACCGGGGCATTTTTGTAGGAATGCAAATGCATTAGCGTATTTTGATGGCACACCAACTTTTGAATATAGTGAACCTCATAGAGCGGATAATAAAGGCTGGGGAACATTAAATTTTGATTTGGGAAAAGCTCAAGTACGTAGTTTTTTGATTTCTAATGCTTTATTTTGGCTAGAGAAATGTCATTTGGACGGATTAAGAGTTGATGCTGTATCTAATATGTTGTATTTAGATTTTGACAATGAACATTGGGTACCTAATCATTATGGAGATAATCGTAATTTAGAGGGAATTACTTTTTTACAACAGTTAAATAGTGTTGTGTATAACAGAAATCCATATACTTTAATGATTGCAGAGGAAAGTACTGCTTGGGATGGGGTCACTAGACCTGTCTACAATAATGGATTAGGATTTTTATTAAAATGGAATATGGGCTGGATGAATGATACGTTAAAATTTATTGCTTTGGAGCCTGAAAAGAGAGCATCAGCCTATCGACTATTAACGTTTTCGTTTATGTATGCATTTAATGAACAGTATATTTTGCCTTTTTCACATGATGAGGTTGTGCATGGAAAAAATTCATTATTGGGAAAAACAAAAGGTGATAGATATAATCAATTTGCAATGTTAAGGGTATTGCAAGCCTATTTAATGGTCCACCCAGGAAAAAAATTGAATTTTATGGGGTATGAAATTGGACAATTTTTAGAGTGGAGATTTTATTCTGAATTAGAATGGTGTGACTTAGAAAGAGAATTTAATCGAGAATATCACTATTTTATACAGACGTTGAACACTTTGTATAAGCGTGAAAAAGCGTTATTTGAACAAGATTCACTTTCTAAAGGATTAATCGTACTAGATGCGGATAATACAGAACAAGCTATCATTAGTTTTATCAGACAAGGTAAGAAAGCAAGAGATTTTATTATTGCTATTGCTAATTTTCTGCCACAAGAGCATGCTTACTATCGTGTGGGGGTGCCGTATGCAGGAGAATATCAAATTATATTAAATACAGAAAAGGATGTATTTGGTGGAACATGGACACAAACAGAGGCGGTATATACAACACAAGATATACCACATCAACATCAACCTTATTCAATAGAGTGTTTAGTTCCAAGTTTAAGTGTATTGTATCTAAAACCAAAACGTATTTATGGTGTACATAAATAAATGATGTATAAAGGAGTTATGGAAAATGAAACAAGAAATGATTGCAATGATATTAGCAGGTGGTCAAGGAACACGTTTAGGAAAACTAACAGCTAATATTGCAAAACCTGCTGTTCCGTTTGGGGGGCGGTATCGCATTATTGACTTTGCCATGAGTAATTGTGCAAATTCTGATATTGATAATGTTGGTGTTATTACACAATATAGACCATTATCTTTAAATGCACACATTGGAAAAGGAAAGGCATGGGGAATGGAAGGTAGAGATAGTGGGGCAACTATTCTACAACCTTATTCTAGTTCGTCTGGAACGCAATTTTTTGCAGGAACAGCACATGCCATTATTCAAAATGTGGATTATATTGAACAGCTTAATCCAGAGTATGTGTTGATTTTATCTGGAGATCACATTTATAAAATGAATTATCAAACTATGCTTGAGTTTCATAAAGGAAAAGGCGCAAGTTTAACGGTAGCGGTCATTCCGGTATCTATGTCAGAGGCTTCACGTTTTGGGATTATGAATACTGATGAAGATGCACGTATTATTGAATTTGAAGAAAAACCAAAAGAACCAAAAAGTAATCTAGCATCTATGGGGATTTATATATTTAATTGGAAAACATTGAAAGATTTGTTAATTAGCGATACAAAAGGCGAAATGGAGGACTTTGGAAAACATGTTATTCCAGCATATTTGGACAAAAATGAACCGGTATTTGCATATCGTTTTAATGGATATTGGAAAGATGTTGGAACAATTGAATCACTATGGGAAGCGAATATGGAGTTTTTAGATGAAAAGCATGAATTGAACATTCGTGATAGAGAATGGCGAATTTTTTCAAATTATTCTCACTCTTTACCACATTTCATTTCAGAGCATGCTCTTGTTAAAGACGCTATGATTTCAGATGGATGTTATGTAGAAGGTAATGTGACACATTCTATTTTATCCAATAATGTTCAAATTGGAGAGTTATCAAGTGTGTCTAATAGTTTAATTATGGGAAATGTCAATATTGGAAAACACGTGACAATAGATTATGCTATTATTGGAGAAAATGCTATTATTGAAGATGGTGCTAAGATTATTGGAACTAAAGACAATATAGCAGTTGTTGGTTATGATGAAAGAGTTGGAGGAGAAAACTAATGAAAAAGAATGACATTTGTGCGGTAATTACATTAACAGAAATATCAGCGTCTTTGGAGCCTTTAACAATGAAGCGTCCTATTGGTGCTCTTCCATTTGCTAGCCGTTTTCGTATTATTGATTTCAATTTATCTTCTTTAGGTGCTGCGGGGGTTAAATCAGTTGGTTTATTTATTGGAAAATCTGGACGCTCCATATATGATCATGTAAGAAGTGGAAATCCGTGGGGATTTGAATCCCATATTAATGGTGGAATCTTCACGTTTTCTCAACAATTTTATAAATATTCATTAGGTGAAGCACGCGGATATGATGATTTTTATGAGGATCTTATTGAGTTAGTGAAACGTTCACACGTTGGATATGTTTTCATTTCTGGAAGCAAAACAATTGCCAATATTGATTTGAATGACGTTAAGGCATTTCATATTCGAGAAAAGTGTGATATTACAGAAATGATTGATGAAAATGGACGGAAATTAAATAAATATCTTTTACCAACTTCAAAATTATATGAATTAATTTATCGTGCAGTTGATGAGAAAGTTTATGTAGAAGTTGCTGATTTAGTACGTTATTACTTAAATCAAGAACAAGTATCTCAATATGTTCATCATGGATATACTGCAATTATTAGCCATGTGAATGACTATTTTCAAGCGAATATGGATATGTTAGATCCTGTTAAATTTAAGTCATTGTTTTATGATACAAATCCTGTTGTGACGAAAGGGAGAAACGGTGCACCAACTTTCTTTACTCAAGATTCAAAAGTTGTAAATAGCTTAATTGCAACAGACTGTGTGATTAGAGGACACGTGAATAAAGGTGTTATTTCAAGACGTGTGCATATTGATGAAGATGCTCAAGTTAATCATGCTGTGGTATTACAAGGTTGTCACATTGCAAAAGGGGCTATTGTTGAGTACGCTATTCTTGATAAAGGGGTTCAAGTTGGAGAGCATGCTATTATTAGAGGGACACAAGATAATATTAAAATTGTAACAAAAAATGAAATTGTTTCAGCTCATGAACAGCGTTAAATAGAAGAGGTGGACTATGAGAGTGTTATTTGTGACAGGAGAAGTGGCACCATTTTCAAAATCGGGTGGATTAGGAGATGTCGCCTACGCTTTGCCTAAAGAATTGGCTAAACAAGGCATTGATGTTCGTGTTGTTTCACCGTTTTATACACATATAAATGAGCAGTATAAAGAACAAATGACGGATATTGTGTCTTTTACAGTCAAAGTTTGTGGAAAAGACCGTTATGTTGGTGTGAAAACATTGACGTTAAATCATGTTGTGTATTATTTTATTGATAATTTAGATTATTTTAATCGTGGTCATTTGTATGGTGATTGGGATGATGGCGAACGCTTTGGCTATTTTTGTCTAGCCGTCATTGAAATGTTAGAGAAAATCCCATTTATTCCAGATGTCCTTCATGTTAATGATTGGCATACGGCTATGATTCCAGCACTTTTAATTGATAAATATCACTGGGTAGAGTCATTTAAAGCCATAAAAAAAGTATTGACTATTCATAATTTGAAATTTCAAGGGGTATATGATCCTATTATTTTAGACAGCGTATTTCATACAAGCCATGCCATTTTAACTGAAGATGGTGGGAAATATTTTGATTGTGTGAACTTTTTAAAAGCAGGAATTAATTTTTCTGATTGTGTAACAACGGTTAGTCCAACGTATGCCAATGAAATTATGACTAGTGCATTTGGTGAAGGGTTGAATCATGTGTTGCAGTACAATGCTTGGAAAGTAAAAGGTATTTTAAATGGGATTGATTATGATTTAAACAATCCAGAAAGTGATCAATATATTCCATATCACTTTACAATAGATAATCTCGATAATAAGGCAAAAAATAAAGCAGCATTACAAGAAAATTTAGGCTTGCCAATCAGGGCAGATGTGCCGATAATAAGCTGTGTATCGAGA
This sequence comes from Granulicatella sp. WM01, assembly GCF_004570605.1. Taxonomy (GTDB): domain Bacteria; phylum Bacillota; class Bacilli; order Lactobacillales; family Aerococcaceae; genus WM01. Next base: position 10,273 of record NZ_SPPB01000037.1, read on the forward strand.
TTAACCGACCAAAAAGGATTTCAACTTATTGCTGAAAAAATAGAAGAATTATTAGCTCAAGACGTACAAGTTGTTATTTTAGGAACAGGAGATGCCATTTTTGAGGAGTATTTTACAACATTGGCAAAAGCCTATCCAAATAAATTAAAAGCCTGTATCACATTTGATATTGCTTTAGCGCAATTGATTTATGCAGGAAGTGATTTATTTTTGATGCCATCAGCTTTTGAACCTTGCGGATTATCACAATTAATGGCACTTAGATATGGTACATTGCCTATAGTGCATGAAACAGGTGGATTAAAGGATACTGTTATTCCATATAATCAGTTTACAGGAGAAGGAACAGGATTTAGTTTTCAAACGTTTGATTCGGATATAATGATGCATGTCATTTATCAAGCCTTAGATGTGTATTATAATGCTCCGAAACAGTGGATACAGCTTGTTAAGCAAGCTATGAACGCTAAATTTGATTGGGAAAAACCTGCGTTAGATTATATGAATACTTATAAAGAAATTACGGAAAGGAAGTAATTCATGACGATAGAAAAGTTTATTAATTTATACAAAAAGAGATTTATTGATGTATATGCTTATGATTATCAAAAAGGCTCATCTGTTGAGCAATTGTACATTTTATCTGATATTGTTAAATCACTGATTAATGAAAAATGGGTTAGAACCAATCAGAGATATGAACAAAATAAAGAAAAACAAGTTTATTATTTTTCAATGGAATTTTTACCAGGACGAATGCTCAAAAATAATTTATTGAATTTAGGCATGCTAAATACTGTTGAAAAAGGATTAAAGCAACTTAATTTAGATTTGGATACATTGGCTAAGGCTGAAGTTGATCCAGCTTTAGGAAATGGTGGTTTAGGTCGACTAGCGTCTTGTTTTATGGATTCGATTGCTTCTACGGGAATACCTGGACATGGGTGTGGAATTCGTTATAGATACGGTTTATTTAAACAAAAATTTGTTGATGGATATCAAGTTGAGCTACCAGAGAATTGGTTAAGAAATGGAAATTTATGGGAAGTTCGCAAAGAGAACAAATCAGTTATTGTACGTTTTGGTGGAAGTGTATCTTTAGTTCCAAATCAAACAGGTCAATTGGAAGCACATTATCATGATACATTGAATATATTAGCTGTGCCTTATGACGTTGCACAAGTTGGGTATCAAAATGGCGTTGTAAATAATTTGAGATTATGGTCTGCTGAAATACCTTATGGAGAAGAGGAACATTTTAATTTAGAAAAAGAACGTGAGGAAATCAAAAAGATTACAGAAGTATTGTATCCAGATGATTCTAATTATGATGGACAATTGCTACGTTTAAAACAAGAATATTTCTTTTCAAGTGCAGGGGTACAAAGTATTGTTCGTTATTTTAAACGTCTTAATTTGCCATGGTTAGCTTTTTCAGATAAAATTGCTATTCATATTAATGACACTCACCCAACATTATGTATTCCAGAACTAATGCGTATTTTATTAGATGAAGAGCATTTATCTTGGGAACAAGCCTGGGAAATTACAAAAAATACAGTGAGTTACACAAATCACACTATTTTACAGGAAGCTATGGAACGTTGGTCATGTGAAATGGTTGAAACATTGTTACCTCGTATTTATCAAATTATTGTAGAAATTAATCGTCGTCATATTGAGAAAAAAGAGCTAATATATGGAACACATTTAACATACCAAACAGCTATTATTAGTGATGGACAAATTAAAATGGCGAATTTAGCGATTATTGGTAGTCACAGTATTAATGGAGTGGCAAAATTACATACCGATATTTTAAAAAATTCGACCTTACGTGATTTCTATGATATGTATCCTTGGAAATTTAACAATAAAACAAATGGTATTACGCAAAGACGTTGGTTGCAATTAGCCAATCCAGCATTAACAGAATTATTGGACAAAACAATTGGTACGCAATGGCATTTTAATCATACAGAATTAAAATTATTTAAAGCCTATGAACAGAATGCAGACGTTCTAAACCAACTTGCAGAAGTGAAAAAAGCAAATAAAGAAAGGTTTGCACGTTATGTTTTGGCGGAAAAAGGCATAGAACTTTCTACAGAAGCTATTTTTGATGTGCAAATTAAACGACTTCACGCTTATAAACGTCAACTTTTAAATGCTTTGCACATTTTATTACGTTATTTAGATATTAAGCAAGGAACAAATGCAGAGTATTATCCACGTGTGTTTATTTTTGGAGCAAAAGCTGCACCAAGTTATACATACGCAAAATCAATCATTAAATTTATTAATGCACTTGCTGATTTAATTAATCATGATCCAGATGTTAATCATTTGTTGAAAATAGTATTTGTTGAAAATTATGGTGTATCTTTAGCAGAACTAATTATTCCAGCTGCTGATATTTCTGAACAAATTTCTCTAGCAGGAAAAGAAGCCTCAGGAACAAGTAATATGAAATTAATGCTAAATGGTGCAATAACAGTAGGGACATTGGACGGTGCTAATGTAGAAATTCGTGATTATGTTGGAGAAGATAATTTCTTTACATTTGGAATGAGTAACCATGATGTTGAGCAGTTTTATCGTAGTGGTTCATATAATGCAAGACATATTTATGAAACAAACCCAAAAGTACATCGTGTGTTAAATGCTTTATTAGATAATACAATACCTAATATTATGCATGAAGGACAAGAAATTTTTGATTCTTTAGTGACATATAATGATGAATATTTTGTTTTACAAGATTTTGAAAGTTATGTGATGACACAATTAGAAGTTGATCGCTTGTATCAACAAAAAGAATTGTGGAATCGTATGTCTTTACATAATATTGCTCAAGCAGGTCCGTTTTCATCAGATTATACGATTTTACGTTATGCTGATGAAATTTGGAATTTATCACCATATAAAAAATAAGATGAGTATGAAAAATAATCGTGTTGGTACAAAACTACCAACACGATTATTTTGTGAGTAAGTATAAAAAACCACCAGTTGTTACTGGTGGAAAATTGATAAATATAGGTTATTTTAAAACTTTATTTAAAAATTCTTTTGTTCGTTCATGTTTTGGGGCATTAAAAATTTCTTCTGGTGTCCCCTCTTCTATAATATTGCCACCGTCCATAAAAATAACACGATCAGCCACTTCACGAGCAAATCCCATTTCATGTGTGACAACGACCATTGTCATACCGTCTTGCGCTAATTTTTTCATAACTTCTAACACATCGCCAACCATTTCTGGATCGAGTGCAGATGTTGGTTCGTCAAAAAGCATGATAGCAGGTTGCATGGCTAAAGCGCGAGCAATAGCTACACGTTGCTTTTGTCCACCAGATAGTGAGTTTGGCATAACATGGGCTTTATCTTCTAGGCCGACTGTTGCAAGCAATTCTAGTGCTAATTTTTCGGCTTGTTCAAGGGTTTGTTTTTTTAGTTCTACTGGAGCTAAAGTAATATTTTTTAAGACACTAAGATGTGGAAACAAATTAAAATGTTGGAAAACCATTCCAATGTCTTCACGTATTTTATTTAATGGAACGCTTTTATCTGTTAAATCAATGTTATTAATTAAAATTTTTCCATTTTGAAAGGTTTCTAGTCGATTTAAACAGCGTAAAAAAGTTGATTTTCCTGAACCTGATGGTCCAATGATACAAACGACTTCACCCTCTGAAATGTGTAAGTCAACACCTTTAATAACTTCTAAATGTCCGTAACTTTTGTGCAAATCTATAACATCAATAGTAGACATATTGTTCCTCCTTATTGTTTAATTTGTTTTTCTAAATGTGCGGATAGTTTTGTTAGAATTGTGATCACAATTAAGTATAGTATCCCAATAATAAGCCACATTTGACTTGATTGCAAGTTTCTAGCAATAATGAGTTTACCTGTTTGGGTTAATTCAACTAATCCTATAACGGATAATATAGATGTGTCTTTTAATGTAATGACAAATTGATTGATGAAAGAGGGGACCATAATTCGAATAGCTTGAGGCAAAATAACTGTTCTCATAGTTGTAGCATAAGTTAATCCTAAACTAACAGATGCTTCAGTTTGACCTTTGTCTACTGCTGCAATTCCACCACGGACAATTTCAGCGATATAGGCAGCTGCATTTAAACTTAATGTCATTATACCAGCAAGAGCAGCTTCCATGCGAAATCCTGTAGCTTGTGGAATACCAAAGTAGATAAAGAACGCTAGAACAATTAAAGGAACACCTCTCATTAAGTCAATGTAAAATGTTGCGATTAAGCGAGGAATAGCATGATGACTTGTCTTCATTAGTCCAAATAGAATACCAATGATTAATGCCAATACAATGGCAATAAATGTTATCCATAATGTATTCCATAATCCCCCCATTAATGTGCCAAAGTTTGTTTGGATTAATCCTATAAAATCAGTACGTTCTTGATTTTGTTGAGATGCTTCTCCTAAATAAGTATTTAATATGTTTTGATAAGTGCCGTCTGATCTGAATGCTTGTAAACTGCTATTAAACATATTGATTAACTCAGGATTTTTTCCTTTTAGTACTGCAAAACCTATTGGTGCACTATTAGCATTAATATTGAGTAATGTTAAAGGTAGATTTTGGTTAGAAATACTATATGCCATAACAGCGTAGTCTTCAAAAGCTGCAGCACTATTTTGACTAACTACTGCTTGATACATATTAGCTGAATCTTCGTATGTTGTAATGGTAAAGTGATATTTGTCTTTAACACTTTCTGCATAATCAGCACTTTGTGTACCGATTTTTACGGCAACATTTTTTCCAGATAAATCTTCTAGTGATTGAATAGAACTGTTAGAAGACACCGCAACACCAATACCAGACTCATAATACGAATCAGAAAAGTCAAATGTTTGTTGTCTTTGGCTAGTAATTGTCATGCTGGCGATTACGCCATCAATTTGGCCAGCTTCTAATGCTTGTACAGCAGCACTAAATCCCATAGGACGAAGTTCAATAGAAAATCCAGAGTGTTTAGCAACAGCTTTTATCAAATCAATATCAATACCTACGTAATTTCCATTTACATCTTGGTATTCAAATGGTGCAAATGTTGTATCTGTTCCTATAATGTATGTTTTTTCTTCTGCAAAACTTGTGATAGATGCATGTGCTAAAATAAAGCACGCACATAATAGCATCATGATGATTTTTTTGAAAAATGGTTGATTTTTTTTCATAAAAACTCCTTTCATAGTGTCACTCATCGTCTTATTGTCATTTTTTGATAGGACACTCATTCCATTTTACCCATAAATGCGAAAAAAATGCAACTATTTGCAAACATTACATGTTATAAAATGTAACATAAAGTTACTTAATCTATTTTATATCTCATTTTTATTAGTATGAGAGATATATGAGAAAAAGTAGAGTTAAACTATAAATATACCAAAAATATAGGATTTACGTCATTAATGAGAAAAATATACACAAATTTTCATATTACAGCTACATTACATTTTTTAAAATAAAAAAACATCTTTCAAATTCTATTTAAAAAAAGCGAATAGTCATTTATAATTTAGTAAAGTGTTTAGATTATAGTAGAGAAGAGAGACGAGTGAGAGATGAAATTAGTAAGACGACAAGCAAGACGATATAAAACATTACAAGATAAAAAAATGAAAAAAAGTGCTGCTATTGGAGCGACTGTAGCACTTAGCCAAATGGCTATGATGAGTACGGAATTTGGAGCACATAAAACAGCATACGCTGCATCAGCTCAACAAGCATTCATTAATGATATTGCGCCTCTTGCACAAGAGTTAGCAGGAAATAATGATTTATATGCTTCGGTTATGATTGCCCAAGCTATTTTGGAGAGTTCTTGGGGAACAAGTACCTTAGCAACGGTACCAAATTACAATTTATTTGGTATTAAAGGTTCATATAACGGAGAATCTGCAACAATGTTAACTTTAGAAGATAATGGAAGTGGGCAGTATTATAGTATTCATGCTGCTTTTAGAAAATATCCGTCTTATTATGAATCTTTACAAGATTATGTTAATTTATTAAAATCAAGAAATATTGGTGGAACAACATTTTATCGTGGAGCATGGAAAAGTCAAACAAGTTCCTATCGTGATGCTACACAATGGTTGACAGGACGTTATGCTACTGATACAGCCTATGCAACTAAGTTGAATAATATTATTGAACGTTATCAATTAGAACAATATGATACAAAAGTGAGTGGAACATACTCTGAAAACACATCTTCAGTATTAAATGATTTATCGGTTAATGGACAATATATTGTTAAAGCAGGAGATACGTTATGGAGTATTGCTAATAAGGCAAATATGACAGTTAATGATTTGAAAACATTGAACGCTTTATCAAGTGATGCAATATCTGTCGGACAAGTATTGAAATTAAGTACATCAATACAAGGATTAGCATCAGTTACATCAGTAAATGAAGTATCAAGTGAACCAACAGTTACACCAATAGTGACAACAGAAAGTAAACCAGTAGTCACACCAACTGTACAAATAAGTACAAGTGTAACACATTATACTGTTAAAGCAGGCGATACATTATGGAGAATATCAAACCGTTATGGGTTAACTGTTAGTGAGTTGAAACAATTGAATGGTTTAACAAGTGATTTAATTTTAGTTGGGCAAGTTTTACGTGTTAACGAAGTAAAAGAAACAACACCAGTTGTATCAGTTACGAGTGAGCAAACCGTTAAACCAGTAAGTGAAGCCACAAGTAAACCAACAGTTACACCAGTAGTGACAACAGAAAGTAAACCAGTAGTCACACCAACTGTACAAACAAGTACAAGTGTAACACATTATACTGTTAAAGCAGGCGATACATTATGGAGAATATCAAACCGCTATGGTTTATCTGTTAGTGAGTTGAAACAATTAAATGGATTGACAAGTGACTTAATTTTAGTTGGGCAAGTTTTACGTGTTAATGAAGTAAAAGAAACGACACCAGTTGTATCAGTTACAAGTGAGCAAACAGTTAAACCAGTAAGTGAAGCCACAAGTAAACCAACAATTACACCAGTAGTGACAACAGAAAGTAAACCAGTGGTTACACCAACTGTACAAACAAGTACAAGTGTAACACATTATACTGTTAAAGCAGGCGATACATTATGGAGAATATCAAATCGTCATGGATTATCTGTTAGTGAGTTGAAACAATTAAATGGATTAACAAGTGATATGATTTATGTTGGTCAAACGTTACGAATTAATGCCTCAACTCAAGAGATGTCTACAAACGTATCTTCATCATCTTCACATAATGTTCATATTGTAAAGTCAGGAGAAACATTGTGGAGAATATCAAACCGTTATGGGTTATCTGTTAGTGAATTGAAACAATTGAATGGCTTAACTAGCGATTTAATTTTAGTCGGACAAACGTTAACATTGAACTAATTATATATTTATATTGCATAAATGAAATAAGACTGTATAACATCGTGTAAGGTTGTTATGCAGTTTTTATTGTGAGAAAAATAAGAAAGGTAGATTTTATTAGGGGGGATTAGCACGTTGTGCTAGTGATAAACACAATCGCGTTGATGAAGGGTATAACACGATTTATTGTACACCTAAAAACTATTGAATAGTTTAGAGTAAAAAGATGATATGACTAAACTTTATGCATACAGTAAATAGTGTCAACTTTTAGTAAAAGAAAGTGAGAAAATATTGACAAAAATGAAATAATGTTTTAAAACAGTATCTGTATTTGATACAATTACAAAAAGGGAAGAAGATTATGGATACAAAATTTTCAGTTGCTATACATATTTTAATTATGATTTCGGAATCGACACATCAGTTAACATCACAAGATATTGCAAGCAGTGTGCAAACTAACGCAAGCTATATTAGGAAAATTATTTCTTTATTAAAAAAAGCAAATTTATTAGTACGTTATACAGGGAGTTTTGAGTATGCTTTAGGAAAAAGTAAAAAAGAAATGACACTTTTTGATATTTATAAAGCAGTACACACGGATACACTTTTATATACACATCAACATGCAAATAAGCAGTGTCCAGTAGGGAATTGCATTTATGATGTGTTACATCCTATCATGTTTAATGCTGAAAAAGCATTAGAACAATATTTGTCCAGTAAAACATTACATGATGTCATTGAAGATATTATGAATATGTCAAATACATAAAAAATATTTAGAGGTTAACTAAATGAAAGCAGCCATACTAAGAAAATATGCAAAAAATAATTTAGCATTACATATAGAAGAAGTTGATATGTCTAAAATCAACGCTAATCAGGTGTTAATTAGAGTTAGTGCATCTGGAGTAAATCCTTTGGATAATATGATTACTAGAGGAGAAGTAAAACTGATTGCACCTTATAAATTGCCACTGATTACAGGCAATGAATTGGTAGGATACATAGAAGAAATTGGAAAAGAGGTCAAAACATTAAAAAAAGGAGATAGGGTATTTTCACGTTTGCCTCTGTCAAATATAGGAGCATTTGCAGAATATGTTGCTGTAGATGAAAGTGCAGTAGCTTTAGTTCCTGATTATTTAACTGATGAGCAAGCTGCAAGTATTCCTTTAGCGGCTTTAACGGTTATGCAAGCCTTTGATGTTATGCGTGTTGAACAAGGGAAAACTTTATTTATATCAGGTGGAACTGGTAGTCTAGGAGCAATAGCTATTCCTATTGCAAAAGCTAAGGGGCTTAAAGTGATTACAAACGGAAATGCTGCAAATCAATCCCGTGTTATACAATTAGGTGTTGATCAATTTATTGATTATAAAACAGAAGATTATGTGTCCTGTTTGTCTAATATTGACTATGTACTAGATACATTAGGTGGGAAAGAAACAGAAAAACAGTTTAGCATTTTGAAAAAAGGTGGAAAATTGGTATCCTTAAAAGGTATGCCTAATGCTGCGTTTGCTAAAAGAATGCATTTGCCACTATGGAAACAAGGGCTATTTTATTTTGCTGGGCGAAAATTAGATAAACTCGCAATGAAACATCAAAGTGAGTATCATTTTGTTTTTGTGGAATCTAATGGAAAGCAGCTTCAAGAAGTGGCAAAAATATGTGAACGTCATAAAATTATTCCTTCAGTAGATACTATTTTTCCTTTTGATGAATTAAATTACGCATTAGATAAGGTGGAAAATGGACAATCAACAGGAAAAACGATTATTACATTTTAATATCATGTTATTAGATGTAGCAAAGTTTAGGATATAAATCGTAAAAAATAGTGTTAAATTATATTTTTCTACTGTGTAGTTTATTAGGATTTATTGACTGAAACGGAGAAAAACAGGAATAGAGTGAAAATTAAAATAATGTCAATCGAAAATGAAAATGTCCCAAAATGTGGGCCACTATAAGTGCAATGATTTTAAAAAAAATCATTGCACTTATAGGGCAAAATAATGTATGCTATTAAAGTATCAAGCAAGCTTGTTGTCTTGATACTCTTCAAGAGTTTTTCCAATACTCTTGAGATAGCGTTTGAAAGATGCCAGTTTCCACGGGTGTGATTGTGGTGGAACGTATTGGCGTCTTTCTTTTTTTATATTCTCACCCAAATCAAACACCGCTGAATGCTCTTCATGTGTTAACAAACAACGTGTGGCATAAATGTTGTCAGCGATATTCAAGAAAATATCCCCATTAAATGCTTCAATAACCAACGCTTTTGTGTG
>NZ_SPPB01000038.1 GCF_004570605.1 Granulicatella sp. WM01
TAACTTCCCCTACACATTTGGTTTGTTTCATAATGTTTAGTTTTCAAAGGGCTTGTCTCCTTGCGGCGACTTGTATATATTACCAACATCCTCTTTTTTTGTCAACTGCTTTTTTTACTTTTTTTTACTTTTTTTCTGAAAAGTTTTAAAAACCTTGATACAGAGCCGTTTTTACTATATAAATACCCTTTTTCTTCTTACTCCAACTATGTTTTATAAAGTTCAAAACACGAATAACAAGAATTTAATATACATAATAATTCATTTTTTAAAACAATAATCCATTAATATCAATGTGTAGAATTGAAATGTATAAAAATATGGCAGGACTTTTTCTTAATATTGTCCTGCCTTTTATTTTCCTACTATCATTTGTGGTCTATTTTAATGTCTAAAATGACGAACATCTGTTTTAATCATTGCCATATTGTATTTATTAGCTAAATCAATTGAATCTTGATCTTTAATACTTCCTCCGGGTTGAATAATCGCTCGAATACCGTATGTGTTAGCTAATTCTACCGTATCGTTCATAGGGAAAAACGCATCACTGGCTAATATTGCCTTACTCAAGTCTACTCCAGCGTTTTTTGCTTGCTCTAAAGCAATCTTTGCTGCTCCAACTCGATTCATTTGCCCTGCACCTATCCCTACAGTTTGCCCATCAAGTGCAACTACTATCGCATTTGACTTAACGTGTTTAACAACTTTCCAACCGAATTCTAGCGCTTTTCGTTCCTCATCAGTGGCTTCACGTTCACTCATAACTTCCCATTTTTCTTCGCCAACTTTCCAATCTTGTTCTTGAACTAGTAATCCTCCCAAAACAGACACAACTTCCTTTTCATGCCCATCTACATTATCAAACGGTACTTTTAATAATCTAATATTTTTCTTTTGTGACAACAACTGTAATGCATCTTCTTCATAATAAGGAGCAATAATTATTTCTAGGAAAATATTTGCCAACTTTTCAGCGACTTTCATATTTACAGCTCTATTCAAGACAACAATTCCACCAAAAATAGATACTGGATCCGCTTGATAACAACGTTCGAACGCCTCTTCAATGCTTGTTGCCTGACCAACTCCACAAGGGTTCATGTGTTTTAGCGCAACTGCGGTAGGTTCATTAAACTCACGTGCAATTTTCAAAGCTGCATCTGCATCTTTAATATTATTGTAAGATAATTCTTTTCCATGCAACTGTGTTGCGTTTGCAATCGAATAAGGTTCAACATGTGCAGATTGATAAAATTCGGCTTTTTGTTGGGCGTTCTCTCCGTAGCGTAGACCTTGCTTCAAATCGTATGTAAGTGTCAATTTCTCAGGTAGTTCTTCTCCAAGTTCTTCTGTCAAATACCCAGCAATTAGTGCATCATAACTTGCTGTATGTCTAAATGTTTTGGCTGCTAAGCGTTGTCTTGTTTTTAAAGTTGTATGTCCTTGAGTTTTTAGTTCATTCAAAACCAATCCATAATCATTTGGATCAACAACCACTGTTACACTTTGATGATTTTTAGCAGCAGAACGTAACATACTTGGGCCACCAATATCAATATTTTCAATAGCTAAATCAAATGTACAATCTTCTCTTGCAATTGTTTCTTTAAATGGATATAAATTAACTACCACTAAATCAATTAATGCAATGCCGTATTCCTTAACAGTATCCATGTGACTCTCTAAATCACGTCTTGCCAAAAGTCCTCCATGAATTTTGGGATGCAAAGTTTTCACTCGTCCATCTAACATCTCTGGAAAATTAGTTACATCTTCCACCCTCATAGCAGGAATACCCTTTTCATCAAGTATTTTTTTCAAACCATCTGTTGCAACAATTTCAACATCTAAGTCAACTAACTCTTTAACAAATTCAACAATTCCTGTTTTATCAGATACACTAATTAATGCTCTCATGATCAACCTCATTCATTTTTATTCATATTTGGTAAGTGTTACCCTCCTTATCATACCTCAAAACACATGTTTTTTCTACAATTTTTACTTATTAAATCTAATTTTCAAAACACAAACACGAACAACAATTAAACTAAAGTATTATTCATTCGTTATTTTTAAGACATCTACTTCATAGCATACATAGACATTCTACTACACTTACATACAATGCTACTTTCTAACAGAAAAATAAACTCCACTTGATTAACACCTGGCGTCATACGCTGTCACTTTATTTCGCTAAGATTACAATTGATTTGACATCCCCTTATAAACATACTTGTTAGATAAAAAAGATGATAAATCCCATTCCATAATATCCGCATTATCTTTGCCAAACACTCCTATCAAATACCTTGTACCGTTATACTCCATATCCAAGTGTCGTAGAAATTCTATATCAATTATATGTGCGATTTCAGATGTATCGTGCTGACATTTTAATTAAATAATATTTTCAACTACCAACCTGTGCGTTATAAAAAATGCATATTCACATCACTATAATCATTAATAAAAACAAATCCAACCCAAAACTTATACATCTCAGATTGAATTTGTTTACATTTATTTATGCATGTTTGTTTATTTCCTCTGTATCATACCAATTTCCTCGTTAGCTAAAGATATTGATTTATTTTTTCTTTTTCATTTGACCCTACCGTCTTTAACCTTAATAAAGGAATACCAACTTTTCTTAAAATATTATTTTTTAGTTCATCTCGTTCTAGTTGGCTTGGATTATTATCATGATATTTAAACCCATCTACTTCTATAATCAGTACCGGTTGTTTATTATACACACTATATATGGCAACATCTACAGAAGCATTATGATTGATATAATCTATTTCTCTTTCTGAAAAATCCTCTTGAATGTTCACCAATTCTTTTAATTTAATCTCACGTACATAGTTATATCTACTAAAATCTAATGTATCATTTAAAAATTCATACAATAGATTCTCAGAAGTATATCTCGATTTCCCCCAAGTTTTTCTCTTTTTCATTTCCGCCAATTCATCAGCGTAATCTGAATATAACAAATCAAATATAGACCTTACTTTACTTTCACAAATCAAGCTATTTTCTTGATAGTATTGCATGTACTTAATCAAATCATTTAATTCCCCATTTCTCCTCAAAAAAGTATCCACATGTGATACTAAAATAAATTTCTCAACTGCTCTAGATAATGCAACATTAATAAGTCTAGGTTCATCAACAAACAACATCACTCTACTGTCTACTCTGCATTTATTATCTAAAACAGATGAAAATAAAATTGTATCACATTCTCTCCCTTGAAACTTGTGTACAGTATCTTTTTGAAACTCGGAATATAGAATATCTTCAGACTTCTCTACTTGTCCTCTAAAAGGAGATATGAACCCAAACGTTTTATTTGCGTGTATGTCTATTCCTGCTTCCTCAATAAAACTCCTGTCCATTAAGGATTCCAACTCTCTAATGTTAATAATTTTATTTCCTAAGTACCTGAGATGTGCCCCAGGAACTGTTTTTAGCAGCACCAAAGAATCCTTATTTTGTTTATTTGATAAACAAACGAGTTGATGATTATAATATTTTCTATTGCAAAACTCAATAATGCGATGATTACAACGATAATGCTCCCTCAACATCACTTTAACGTCATCATTAAAAATCATATCAACAGATGATAATAGCGAATGTTTATAATAATCATATTCCTGTTCTATATTGTATTCTTTTCTTAATGTTTCATATTCCTCAGGTTTAATTTTTTCGTCTGGTATATGCGGTAATTGTTTTAAATCTCCAACAATTACTACATTTTTAGCTGTATGAAGAGCAATAATTCCCGGAACTAACTCTACTTGAGAAGCTTCATCAATAATAACATAATCAAACGTATAGTTATCCGCTTTAGATTTAGCAATAGAGTGGGTTGTTGCTAGTATAATAGGATATTCTTGAATAAAATTCTCAAACATATAAGGTTGATTGTAGTCTTTTATATTAAAAAAACGTCTAATCCCACGACCATATTTTTTTGCTAAAACAGCTTGAAAATATGATTTTGACTTTTGCTCTAGTAGGAACAATTGTTGTTCGTAATTCTCTTTTTCTAAATAACAATCAATTTTATAAATATCTTCTTCTATTTCTGCTATTTTTTCTTTATAATATTGATTTTGTAATTCTAATATAATTGGATCTATATGTTTATACTGCTTAAAATCATAAATACCGTATTTAAAAAGATTTTTTATTTTTGTAAAAACACTCTCTATATTGACTACTTTAGGATCCAAATCCACTAATAACTTCAGCAATTTTTCACTATTTAAATTAAAAAAACTAAATCTCTTCAATTTCTGTATATCTTGTCTTTGAAAATATTCATTGAAATGCTTATATTCATGCTTATACTCAAATAACTTCTGGTTTAAAACGGCTTTTTGATTATTCATATCTAACAATCCAGCTAAACACTTCTCATGTTTTTGAATCTGTAACAATAACTCTTTTAATTCCTCTTCAGATTTTATCCAATCATTTATATTATCAGTATATCCTTTTTGAGTGTTAAAAAAGTTTTCCTTGTTTTCTTTCTTACCCAATAGTGCAATCAAAAAATCAAAGTCATTTTTTTGCATCTTTTCAAGTACATTTTTAATTGCCTCATTATTACTTGAAACAACTGCCACCGTTTTATTTTGAACAACCAAATTGGCAAGTATATTTAAAATACTCTGTGTTTTTCCTGTCCCTGGTGGCCCTTGTATAATTGACACTCTATTGTTAAGTGCATTTATAATAGCTTCCCTTTGACTTAAATTTATTCCAAAAGGAAAAATCACCGGTTCATAATTTTCTATTTTTAATTTGTTTACCGCTCGAGAAAAATAAATATCTAACAAATCATCTTTACGAATATCAATTTCGTCTATTTGATTTTCTAAATATTTTTCTACAAATCCCTTCATATTTTTATCTTTGCTTTGCGCTATTCTTCTATAATAACTCATTAGGTTATCATAACTTTTCTCTAATCTAACACACTGTTTCTTATACAAATATTCTTTTTTATTACTGTTAAACTGAATTTTGGCATAATTTTCAGAAAAATAGACTTTATGAACTTTACAAACCTCTCCATTCACTATACACTTTTCGTTCATACTCAGCTGATATTCTATGAAAATTTCGGATTTCATATCCTCTTTAAAATAACTGTCTAATGCATTGCTATTGATATGCTTATATTTATTATCCACAGACACGTTATGATGTTCTTCTATCTGATGAGTTTTATCTACATTTACCATAATCGCTGCTGATTTATCTTTAATTTTCTTATTTATTACCATATTACAGTCCCCTTATCGCAGATTATTTGCCAATACAACAATATCTTTTATAAGCGACTTCTCAAATAAATTTTCATTTTCTTTAATCACTTTTTCAAACAATCATCTGTTTTCTTTATGACATATCCTAGAAGATATAACAACCCATCTATTATCCCACTAGAAAACACATCATTATCACTCAAACATTTAATATCTTCCACGATAAAGCATTATTTAAATGATTTTAGACTAACTAATAACAGTTCCATTTATCAAAATATTATGTTCATTACCAAAAGTATGTTCAACAAGAACATCATTCTTATGTTAAATACTTCTTTTTCAGAGATATTTTACCTATCACTCTTTTTTCATCATTATTCTAACATTATTACATGTATATTAACATAACGAATCATGATAAGAGAATATCCAACATTTTTATATACACATTTAAAAGATGTTGATAGCTTCCTTTCGCAAGCCACCAACACCAACTATTATAGAAACTAAATTCTTAGTACCAACACCATTTGACATAGAAACAAAAAAGATAACCCTCTTTCGTTTACCCCTAATCAAAAGCAAACTCAACGGTAACATTCGTTAGTTTATTTAATCTGAAAAATCTTTCCTTGTTCTAATGAATAAATAATATCCGCTATATTGTCCATGAAAATCCTGTCATGAGAAGAAACTAAAACAGTTCCAGGATAACTACTTATTATTTTTTCTAGCCCTTTTATAGCAAATACATCTAAAAAATTAGTAGGTTCATCTAAAATTATAAAATTTGATTTTCTAATAAATGTCAGAGCTAAAGCTAATTTGGTACTTTCTCCACCACTAAGTTTATTTACTGGTGTTATTAAATGTGTTTCTGTAAAGCCTAAATTTTTTAAAATTATAGCAATGCTATCTAAAGAATACTCTGATTCCATTTGACAATATTGTAGAAGTGACTTTTCAGAATCGAAATCATAGTCAAATTGCATATAGCTACTAAAGACAACTTTCGAAGATATGATAACCTCCTCTGATGATCTATCCATTATATAATTTAATAAACTTGTTTTCCCACTACCATTTTTTCCAACAATACCTATAACTTTCCCTAAAGGAATTTGAATATTTATATCAGATAATATAATATTATTATTAATTTTTATCATTCCGTCTGTAATATAAATAGGTACTTTTTTGTACAAATCAAATATTGTACTATTAGGAAATACTACCTCTGGTTCTTCAATAAATGGCTGTATTTCACTCAACTGACTCAACCTTGTCTTAATTGATTTTGCCTGTTTATAAATCGACTTCTGTACGGTGTCTTTTTGTTTAGAACTAGAAAGTCTATCAGGCTTTATAGATCTATTTTTTTCTTTTCTGTCACATTTGACATCTTTGAAGCTAAGTTTTGTTTAATTTTTAAAGATTCTAATAATCTGTCTTTTTCTGATATATACTTTTCGTATTCAGTAACATGTTTCCTTTTTTCACTCTCTTTTTGATTCAAAAAAGAGTTAAAATTCCCATGGTATTCATTAACTTGTTCGTGTTCAATCTCCCAAATTTTATTACAAACTCCATCCAACAATTCTCGGTCATGGCTAACAATAAGCATCGTTGTATCTATACGCTTTAAATATTCAATTAACCATTTCTTAGTTTCTATATCTAAATACGTGGTTGGCTCATCTAACAATAAAACCTTTCCATATGAAGATAATATTTTACTAAGCAAGTATTTCTGCTTTTCTCCTCCGCTCATGTGTTCAAATTCAACTTTAAAAACTTGTAATTTAGAAAGTAATTCATCAAACTCTTGATAATTTTCTTGTATCAAAGCATTATTACCCGACTGTTTTAAAAAAATAAACTCCGTATTTTGTCTATCTATCTGACTATTTTCAAAAACAAGATCTCCCGATATTATTTTTAAAAGGCTTGTTTTCCCACTACCATTTTTTCCAACAATTCCAATCTTATCTCTTTCAAAAAAACTGAGTTTATTGATATCAATAAGCTTTTTATCGTTATATGATATACTTGCATGAATTATCGTAAACAAAACAACACCCACTCTCTTATCTCTCATCAGATGTCAATTCTGCATTTTTCACTGAATAGATAGCCAAACTTATCATTAGCAAAGTCATTATTAAAACAATTATAAAATTTCTATAGTCTTTAACACCAAAAACAAAATCTCTTAGTGTATTTAATTGATAAGTTAATGGATTTAACATGGATACTACTTTTATAGCTATTGGTGCATTATCAAAACTAAAGAAAGTTGGTGCCGTAAACGCTATCGGCATCATTAAAGTGTCTAAAATCATATCTCTCGTTTGATATGAGGAAACTTTTAATGAAATACACGTCCCTAATGAAAACCAAAAGAGCATCATCAAAAATGATAAACCAACAATTTGTATAAACTGACCTATTGTAAAATAATCCCCCATAATAATCGACAAAGAATATAATATCGTTATCTGTAACAAAAAATTTAGGAGAGGAAAAACCATTTTTCCAGTAATATAAACAAAAGGGGTTACTCCTTTGAAATACTTGAATGCCAACAATCCCCATTTTCTGTCTAAAATAATTCGATATACAGATTGATTCATTTGACTGAATATGATAATCCCAACAATTCCAATAAAAGAAAACTTTAAAAATGATACTTCAACATCACTATAAATAAAATTTCCAAAAGTACTAGAAATTCCTACTGAATAAAAAAGGTAATACAGTATTGGGGTTAGCAATTGTCCATAAATTACCTGTTTATTATTCATAAGTGCACGAAATTCGATATAAGACATTTGCTTTATTGAATTTATGGAATTCGTTTTTTGATTTTTATAATTTAATTCCTTCATACGTTATTCTCCTTTCTTCTATGGTCATCTAATATTATTTCTTTAAGTGTTTTTTTATCCTTACGTAATGATTGAATAGGTATATCATGATCAATTAAAACTTTAAGTATTTCAGAAATTTGTTTTTCATTCTCAATAGAAACAACTAACGGAAACCATTCTAAAATATTATATTTATTCTGCAATAGTGATTTCACCTTTTCTTCAATGGGATTATAAATTTCTATAATAAATTCATTTTCTTCATTATATGAGGCAATAAAATCATCTAGAGAACCATAAAATACTTGCTTACCCTCTTCAATCAGTAATACTTTATTGCAAAATTTTTCTAGTACGTCTAAATCATGTGAAGATACAATACACGTTACTCCTTTTGTGGCTAATGATTTCAAATGTGTTAATAGTTGTTCCGAAATAATGACATCCAATCCATTTGTTGGCTCATCTAAAAATAATATATCTGATTCTGATACAAGTTGCCTTGCCAATTGAACGCGTTGCAATTGCCCTCCAGACAAATCTGTAGGATCACTAGCTTCCTTTCCTTTTAATCCAACCAACTCAATAACATTATTTGTAATTTCTTTTGGATTACTAACATTAGAAAATAAAGCCCCCATATATATATTATCAAAAACATTCAAGTACCAATCAATTGCCTGATTTTGTGGACTAAAAGAAATTTTACTAATATCAATATGATCTCCTATGCTTATATTTCCTGTTTTTTTCTTTAAGATTCCTAAAATAGTATTTATTAATGTCGTTTTCCCAGAACCACTTATTCCAATTACAGCTAAAAAATCTCCTTTATTCAGTTCAAAGTTAAACCCATTAATTCCATCACCATTTTCATAAAAATAACTCAAATTTTCAATTTTTAAAGTTAATTCATTCACTGTCATCACTCCTCTTACACAGTATAACTGACTTGTAAAATTTGACTTAACACTTTTCTCCTCTAAACTTAAGCATTTTACAATCTAATTTTCCACTTCAAACTTACATAAAAACACTCTATTAAAATCATTTCGAACCGTTCATATTTCCAATAACATCTTCTAGAATTTTTAGCTTGTCTTTATAATTTCTAGAAAAAAATTTTTCTTCTGTCTCACCTAAAAAACACTGCATGTCTTTAATAATTTTGTCCTTAAATGATGCTCTACTCTCAATATCACTTTTATTTAAAGTTTCACCTTTCAATTCATTATATACATTAGGATTCTCATGATAGAACAGAATGCATAAAAACGAATATAAATCCTTATTTTCACAGGAATAACTACCACATAAAAAACCTGGTGTCCCCATTTCCATCATGTATTCTCTATAATCACTTCTCAGCACCACTTGTTCCGCATCGATAAACCTTACCACATATGAGTTCTATTATTAACTGACAATCGAAAATTTTGCTTCATTTAACCCTTCCTTTTGCGACAATAAACACCTAAGGTGCACATTTTTTAACATGAACTACTATTTACTACGGTCTTGTTCTAACTGGACGACAATATGGCGTGTGAGCTCCCGACATTACACCAACAGCTAAATTATTCGATATTCCAATACTTACAAGACTGTCTAAATCACCAGATAGAATTGCTTTTCTTTGATGAGCAGATAAATCATATCTATCCACAGTTGCTTCTGGGTCTAATATAAAATCTGCAATTAAATTTGGGTTCCCTTGCAAATCACTAATTAATTTTTCTAATTCCATAAATTTCCTCCTCAACTTTGAGTACTCCTTAGGATATATAAAGTATACTAAATCAGACAACAAATGTAAACCCTTTCTTTATTTTTAACATATCTTTATCAATCAAATGTAATACTGCCTTAAAGTAATCGAATGACAAAACGCCAAAAAATGATAAACTAAAGATATGAAAAGGATAGAATTAACAGTGAATGAAATAAAAAAATATATCACAAAAGCCTTTCGTCATGGTAAAAAAACAAAACAACGTGCCTGTGTTGAATTAGCTTTATCTTTAAGACAAATGAATCGTTTGCTGAACAATTATGTTCAGTTTGGTAAACCAACTTTTCCTCATGAAAATAAAAAACACCCACAATCACGATTACCTGCTAATTTAGAACAACATAGCATTTCAACAATAGAAGAAACCAATCATTTTTTAATTAATTATGGATAGAATCGTTTAATCAACATTTTCTGGAAAAAACGACACAGAGTGTGTACGAAACAACACCTAAGCCGTCGCAAATCAATCTTTATTGGAGAGAGTAATAGATGATGGGCATCATATATGATTTAAAAATAATCACTATTTACCTGTTCAAAATGGGAAAGGTGTTTATTTTTCACGACACACAAAAGCGTTGGTTATTGAAGCATTTAATGGGGATATTTTCTTGAATATCGCTGACAACATTTATGCCACACGTTGTTTGTTAACACATGAAGAGCATTCAGCGGTGTTTGATTTGGGTGAGAATATAAAAAAAGAAAGACACCAATACGTTCCACCACAATCTCACCCGTGGAAACTGGTATCTTTCAAACACTGTCTCAAGAGTATTGGAAAAACTCGTGAAGAATATCAAGACAACACATCTACTTGATACTCTGATAGCATACACTACGAACAAAAAACTTTACATCACGAAAAGTTCATGTAACAAATCAAGAAACTAGATAGCTATATATTCTAATTGTTGATTCTATAATAAAGAGTCATTATCAACTCATTTTCTTTCAAGTTAATAATGACTCTGTTTTAATAATCAGACTGATTTTTTCCAGTCTCATTAGGTTTTAAATTATAATCTATTTGAATTATTCATAATATGTTAAATCTGGTTGTGCATTTTCAGCATAGTCCACATCAGCAATACTATACACACCACTTACTTTGTTTTTAATCATTTCTGGTTTCATGCGGCGGTAGCGTTGCATACCTGTCCCTGCTGGAATGATTTTTCCAATAATAACATTTTCTTTCAATCCTAATAATTCATCACGTTTACCTCGGATAGCAGCGTCTGTTAATACACGTGTTGTTTCTTGGAATGAAGCAGCAGATAAGAAACTGTTTGTTTCTAATGATGCTTTTGTAATTCCTAAAAGTACTGGACGTGATGTTGCAGGTGTATCTCCCATACGTAATGTGCTCAAGTTTTGATCTGTAAAATCAGCAATATCCATTAATGTACCTGGAAGAATATTTGTTGAACCTGGATCCATGACACGTACTTTTCGTAACATTTGTCTTACCATTACTTCAACGTGTTTATCGCCAATTTCTACCCCTTGCATACGGTAAACTTTTTGTACTTCACGCAATAAGTATGTTTCAACAGATAACACATCTCTAACACGCAATAACTCTTTAGGGTCAATAGATCCCTCTGTTAATGGAGCACCACGATGAACGCTATCTCCAAGAGCTACTTTCATACGTGCTGTATAAGGAATAGTATATGTACGTTTATCCACTTCACCTTGAATGGTGATTTCTTTGCTACGATCAGCAGTGTTTTCTTCTATAGCCACAACTTCTCCAGCTACTTCTGTAATGATAGCACGACCTTTCGGATTACGCGCTTCAAAAATTTCTTGAATACGTGGTAAACCTTGCGTAATATCATCTCCGGCAACCCCACCAGTATGGAACGTACGCATGGTTAACTGCGTACCTGGCTCTCCGATTGATTGAGCAGCAATAATACCTACTGCTTCCCCAACTTCAACATCAGATCCGGTTGCCAAGTTACGTCCATAGCAATGTTTACATACTCCATGACGTGTATTACATGTAAAGACAGAACGAATAGTCACTTCTTCTATTCCTGCTTCACTAACACGACGTGCGTCATCTTCTGAAATCATTGTGTTTGCAGGAACAATAATTTCATGTGTTTGAGGATGTTTAATGGAACGTTTTGCATAACGTCCAATTAAACGCTCTTCCAAACTTTCAATAACTTCACTGCCTTCTTTAATTGCAGAAATTGTTAATCCTCTATCTGTACCACAGTCTGTTTCACGGATAATCACATCTTGAGCTACATCAACTAAACGACGTGTTAAGTACCCTGAATCGGCAGTCTTAAGAGCCGTATCCGTCATACCTTTACGTGCTCCGTGAGTAGATGAGAACATTTCAAGGACCGATAGTCCCTCACGGAAGTTAGATGTAATAGGCAACTCCATGATTTTACCGTTTGGTGCAGCCATTAATCCACGCATTCCGGCTAATTGAGTAAAGTTAGAGATGTTACCACGGGCCCCAGAGTCACTCATCATGAAAATAGGGTTTTTCGTTTGCAATGACTTAATTAACTCAACTTGAATATCATCTTTTGCACGATTCCATGTTGTAATAACACTCTGATAACGTTCATCATCAGTAATTAATCCTCGACGGAACTGCTTCATAATATTATCTACCTGTTTATGTGCTTTATCCAAAATTTCTTGTTTAACAGCAAGGTTAGTAATATCTGCAATCCCTACTGTAATTCCAGAGCGTGTTGAGTAGCTATATCCTAGATTTTTCATTCTATCCAACATTTCTGATGTTTCTGTAATATGGAATCTCTTGAACACTTCGGCAATAATATTTCCTAGGTTTTTCTTCTTGAATGGCGAAACAAGTGCTTGTTCCTTAATAAATTCGCCTACATTTTGTCCACGCTCCACAAAATATTTATCAGGGGTAGCCACTTCTAAGTTTTCTTGAGTAGGTTCATTTAAATAAGGAAATTCTATTGGCATGATTTCATTAAAGAAAATTTTCCCAACAGTTGTTACTAATAAACGTTCTTTTTGCTCTTGAGTAAATGGTTTTTCTCCCAATGATTTTGGATCAATTGCAATACGAGAATGCAAATGTACAAACCCATTTTGATAAGCAGTTCTTACTTCATCAACGGTACTGAAAATCATCCCTTCACCTACACGGTTTTCATCTTCCATAGTTAAGTAATAGTTTCCTAAAACCATATCTTGAGAAGGTGTAACAACAGGTTTTCCGTCTTTTGGATTTAAGATATTTTGAGCAGCTAGCATCAACAATCTTGCCTCAGCTTGTGCCTCTTGACCAAGAGGCACATGGACAGCCATTTGATCTCCATCAAAATCGGCATTATACGCCTCACACACTAACGGATGCAAGCGAATTGCACGTCCTTCTACAAGAGTTGGTTCAAATGCTTGAATACCTAATCTGTGCAATGTTGGTGCTCTATTAAGAAGCACAGGATGCTCACGAATAACTTCTGCTAAAACATTCCAAACATCATCGTCTTGACGTTCAATTTTGCGTCTAGCATTTTTTATATTTCCAGCCAATTCACGCTCGACTAATTCTTTCATCACAAACGGTTTGAATAATTCAATCGCCATTTCTTTTGGTAAACCACATTGATACATTTTCAAGTTAGGTCCAACAACGATAACGGAACGTCCAGAATAATCAACACGTTTTCCAAGTAAGTTTTGGCGTAAACGTCCTTGTTTCCCTTTTAGCATGTGGGATAACGACTTTAATGGTCGATTCCCTGCACCAACAACCGGACGTCCACGGCGACCATTATCAATTAGAGCATCTACAGCTTCTTGAAGCATACGTTTTTCATTTTGAACAATAATTGTTGGAGCATTGATTTCAATCAAGCGTCTTAAACGATTGTTACGGTTAATCACACGACGGTACAAATCATTTAGGTCACTTGTTGCAAAACGTCCACCATCTAATTGCACCATTGGTCTTAAATCTGGGGAAATAACCGGAATGTTATTCATAACCATCCAACTTGGATTATTTCCTGAGTTACGAAACGCATCTAAAATATCTAAACGACGAATTGCACGTGTACGTTTTTGTCCTTGTGCTGTTTTCAATTCTTCTTTCAACATGGCAACTTCTTTATCTAAATCAACACGTTCAAGTAATTTTTGAATAGCCTCAGCACCCATCATGGCAGTGAATTGATTACCATATTTTAATTTATTTTCACGATATTCACGCTCGCTCAATAACTGTTTTGCCTCTAAGGTTGTGACACCTGGATCAATAACCACGTATGAAGCAAAATAAATGATTTCTTCAAGAGAACGCGGACTCATATCTAATACTAAGCCCATACGGCTTGGAATGCCTTTAAAATACCAGACATGTGATACAGGAGAAGCTAGCTCAATACGTCCAAGTCGTTCACGTCTAACTTTTGCACGTGTCACTTCTACACCACAACGATCACACACAACACCTTTATACCGAATGCGTTTATACTTTCCACAAGCACATTCCCAGTCTTTCGTTGGTCCGAATATACGTTCACAAAACAGCCCATCTCGCTCTGGTTTTAGCGTACGGTAGTTTATTGTTTCAGGCTTTGTCACTTCACCTAGCGTTGCATCTTTTTCACTCCATTCACTACGTGGAATACCTTCATTGTTTTTCTTAACCCATTCAGGCGTTGACCACTCACGAATTTTTTCAGGAGAAGCTAAGGCGATTTTCATACTGTCAAAATTATTTACATCTATCAAGGGGCTACCCTCCCTTTCGTTTTTATTTATCACACTTAAATACTTTTTTCAGTCTTTTATTAGAGCATTTGTCTATTGCAGAGCACGCACACTACATAGTGTATGTTTTAGCAGCGTGCTCCTATGTTGCAATAGAAAATACTTTTGACATGCTATCTGCTATTCACTAGAGTATATCTTCCTAAATGTTTCTTCATTTGCATACACCCTAACAACAGAGCATGCTCTTAGAAAGTTAATTAATATGGAAAATCCAAATCGTCTAAAGATTCAATGGTTTCTTCTTCATCTTCTTCAATATCAATTAATTCTAAGTCTTCCTCTTCTTCTAATTCATCTACTTGTTTCAATCGTTCCGCATATTGTTCTAAATGATTCATGTTAATAACATCGTCATCATCGTCCATATCACGTAACTCAATTTCTTCATCATTTTCATCAAGAACTTTCAAATCAAGTCCCAATGCTTGAAGCTCTTTAACTAATACTCTAAAGGCTTCTGGAACACCCGGTTTTGGAATTTGTTGACCTTTTACAATTGCCTCATAAGTTTTCACACGACCAACTGTATCATCAGATTTGTACGTTAAAATTTCTTGCAAGGTATATGCAGCACCATAGGCCTCCAAAGCCCATACTTCCATCTCACCAAATCTTTGTCCACCAAATTGCGCTTTACCACCAAGTGGTTGTTGCGTTACTAATGAGTAAGGTCCTGTTGAACGTGCATGTAGTTTATCATCAACCATGTGTGCAAGTTTAATCATGTACATAACCCCTACGGATACACGGTTATCAAATGGCTCTCCAGTACGTCCGTCATATAGAACTGTCTTAGCATCTTTTGCCATACCAGCCTCTGCAATTGTTCCCCATACATCTTCTTCTCTAGCACCGTCAAATACTGGTGTTGCAACATAGATACCTAATTCTCTAGCAGCCATACCTAAGTGTAACTCTAACACTTGTCCAATGTTCATACGAGATGGCACCCCTAGAGGATTTAACATGATATCAACTGGCGTACCGTCAGGTAAAAATGGCATGTCTTCTTCAGGCATAATACGAGACACAACCCCTTTATTTCCGTGACGCCCAGCCATTTTGTCGCCCTCATTAATTTTACGTTTTTGTACAATGTACACACGAACAAGCATGTTAACACCTGGAGATAGCTCGTCTCCATTATCACGGCGGAAAATCTTCACATCATGAACAATCCCACCACCACCATGTGGCACACGTAGAGATGTATCACGAACTTCACGTGCTTTTTCTCCGAAAATAGCATGTAATAAACGTTCTTCTGCAGATAATTCAGTCATTCCTTTTGGTGTGACTTTACCAACCAAAATATCGCCGTCTTTTACTTCTGCTCCGATACGAATAATACCAAATTCATCTAAATGACGAAGCATATCTTCCCCAACATTAGGGATTTCTCGTGTGATTTCTTCTGGACCTAATTTTGTATCACGTGCTTCTGATTCGTACTCTTCAATGTGAATAGATGTATACACATCATCTTTCACTAAACGCTCGCTCATAATAACAGCATCTTCATAGTTGTAGCCTTCCCATGTCATAAATGCCACTAAAACATTTTGTCCTAATGCCATTTCGCCTTTTTCCATACTTGGTCCGTCAGCTAAAATTTCTCCTACATCTACACGATCGCCTTTTTTCACTAAAGGACGCTGATTATAACTTGTTCCTGCATTAGAACGCGCAAATTTAATCACGGTATATTTATCTAGCGTTCCATTATCACGACGTACACGAATTTGAGTAGCATCGACGAATTCTACGACACCTTCATGTTTACAAATCAGTGCCGCTCCAGAGTCATGCGCAGCTTTATACTCCATACCTGTTCCAACAAATGGTGCTTGTGGATTAATCAATGGCACAGCTTGACGTTGCATGTTGGCACCCATCAAAGCACGGTTTGAGTCGTCATTTTCTAAGAATGGAATACACGCTGTTGCGACCGCTACAACCTGTTTTGGCGAAACGTCCATGTAATCTACACGGTTAACTGGTACTTCTAAGTTTCCTTGAGAGGAACGTGCCATAACTAATTCACTAACAAAACTACCATCCTCATTCAATGGTGAATTTGCTTGGGCAATAACAATATCAGCTTCCTCATCTGCTGTTAAATAATGAATATTGTCTGTCACTTTATGTGTATCTGGATCGACTAAACGATATGGCGATTCAATAAACCCATATTTATTCACTTTAGCGTATGTTGATAAACTATTAATTAATCCGATGTTTGGTCCCTCTGGTGTTTCAATCGGACACATACGTCCATAGTGTGAATTGTGAACATCTCGAACTTCATATCCTGCACGATCTCTTGTCAAACCACCAGGTCCTAAGGCTGATAGACGGCGTTTATGTGTCAACTCACCTAATGGATTAGTTTGATCCATGAATTGTGACAACTGCGAAGAACCAAAGAACTCTTTAATTGCCGCAACAACTGGACGAATATTAATTAGTGTTTGTGGGACAACTGTTTCCATATCTTGAATAGACATTCTTTCACGAACAACACGCTCCATACGTGCTAGTCCTACTCTAAATTGGTTTTGTAATAATTCACCAACTGAACGAATACGTCTATTTCCTAAGTGGTCAATATCATCTGTGTGACCAATGCCCTCTGCAAGATTTAAGAAATAATTTAATGAAGCAATCACATCTGCTGAGGTTAAATGTTTTACCGTTTTATCAGGGTTTGCATTACCAATAATGTGCAATATGCGATCAGCATCATTTGGTGCAAACACTTTAACCACTTGAATAGTGACAGGTTCGCTTGTAACACCATCTTCTGTAGGATAAAGTACAACTGAATTTAACCCATTATTGAAATGATCTTCCAATCCTTCTAAAATTTCTTTTGTTAATACTGTTCCAGATTTAACCAATAATTCACCTGTTTCAACATCAACTAGATTTTCTGCTAATGTCAAATCACGCAAACGTACCATTAAATTCAATTTTTTATTCACTTTGTAACGTCCAACTTCTGCTAAGTCATAACGTTTTGGATCGAAGAAACGTGCATTTAATAAGTTTCTTGAACTATCTGCCGTTTTTGGTTCTCCTGGACGAAGACGATCATAAATATCTTTTAAAGCTTCTTCAACACGTGTATCCTGACTATTTTTATGAATATCTTTTTCAATTGTATTCTTCAATTGTATATCCGGTCCAAAGATTTCCAGAATTGTATCATCTGATCCAAATCCAAGTGCTCTAATTAATGTTGTCGCTGGAATTTTACGTGTACGGTCAATACGTGCATAAGCTATATCTTTTGCATCTGATTCATATTCCAACCATGCTCCACGGTTTGGAATAAGAGTTGTTCCATAACTTGTTTTTCCATTTTTATCCATTTTATCATGGTAATATACACCTGGAGAACGTACTAATTGTGATACAATAACACGCTCTGCCCCATTGATAATAAATGTTCCCATTTCTGTCATCAATGGGAAATCACCAAAGAATACTTCTTGATCTTTTACCTCACCAGATTCTGTATTAATCAAACGTAACTTCACATACATTGGTGCAGAATAGTTTACATCACGATTACGTGATTCTGCTAAATCATATTTTGGTTCTTGGAATTGATAATCCAAAAATTCTAATTGTAATTTCCCTGCGTGGTCTTCAATTGGCGAAATATCACGCAATACATCACGGATTCCCTCTGATAAAAACCATTCATAAGAATCTGTTTGAATTTCAATTAAGTTTGGCAACTCTAACACTTCGCTAATACGTGCATAACTGCGACGCACACGGTGTTTACCATACTGAACATCATGTCCACCCACTACTGTCACCTCTATCATATCTTTTTAATTACAAATATTACAATTACGTTACAATAGACGTTTTAAGGCAAAAAAAAGGCAAAAGAAAGTGTATATCCCTCACTATTCTTTTGCAATTTACGCCAACAAATCAACATTTGGACAATATTTCAAACATCAGTTTTGTCTAAAGCACACGTTTTGCATCTTGATATTATACGTGATTTCCATTGATTTGTCAATATTTCTAGATAAAATCTACTCTGTTTTATCAATCGAATGTGATAATGTCTTAAAGTAATCGAATGACAAAATGTCCCAAAATGATAAACTAGAGATATGAAAAGGATAGAATTAACAGTGAATGAAATAAAAAAATATAACGTCATCAAAGCCGTTCATCATGGCAAAAAAACAAAACAACGTGCCTGTGTTGAATTAACATTATCATTAAGACAAATTAACCGACTACTTAACAATTATGTTCAATTTGGTAAGTCAGCTTTTTCTCATAAAAATAAAAAACGCTCTCCAAAGCATAGTCTACCTGAATCTACTAAAACTTTTATTGTAGAATTATACCAATCATTTACCAATTTAAAACCTAATGTTGTTCATTTTACTGAAATTTTAAAACAAGAACATGGCATCAATTTAACAGATACAACTGTTCGTACCATTCTCTATAACCATGGGATGATTTCTCCCAAAACACATCGGAAAACAGTAAAACGACTAAAACAACAGAAAAAAGTAGCACAACAAGTGAGACATGAATTGTCTATAAACTTACCCCGTTCTTGTGAGTTTCTAGCAGATAGTGACACTATCCATCCTAGTCGTCCGAGAAAAAAATATTGTGGCGAACTGATACAAATGGACGCTAGCCAATTCAGATGGTTTGGTCAAACTGTCTCTCATCTTCATGTTGCCATTGATGATGCTTCTGGTAATATTGTTGGTGCCTATTTTGCCCCACAAGAAACGCTGAAAGGCTATTATCAGGTGTTACATCAGATATTAACCAATTATGGTATTCCTGCTGCTTTTTTAACGGATAGACGAACGGTATTTGATTATCAAAGGAAAGGGACTCAACAGCTTCAAGACGATACCATGACACAGTTTGGTTTTGCTT
>NZ_SPPB01000039.1 GCF_004570605.1 Granulicatella sp. WM01
ACGAGGGACTAATGAAAATCACAATGGTTTAATTCGAGAATTTTTACCAAAGGGAAAATCATTTAATTTAGTACCTATTCAAATGATAACAACTATACAAAATGCGTTAAATAATAGACCTAGACGTATACTAGACTATGATACACCTCATACTATGTTTAATCGTTTGTGTGCAACGACATAAACTATAACAGAATAGGTGTAACCGTAAAGGCTCGCTACGCTAATACCTTGACCGTTACACCTATTCCATTACAAAACAACTATGTCGCACACAGACATAGACTGTGACTTTAGTATTTTTCATGTACTGTTGCACTTGGCTTTACAATTCGAGAACTTTTTTGTTCACCAACACAATTTATTGTACACCCAACTTTTCTCAATACAAAAAGGAAAATGTGTACTTTTATGACACATTTTCCTGTCTATAAATATCTCTCATCATTCTTTTTCTAACATTAACTATAGAAACTATTGCTTTCAATTATTTCACTTTTAATAAAATACGAAATCACAAAACTTGTGTCTAAGAATAAAGTGCTACTTTTATCTTCAATTTCTTATTTTACTTAAACATACCAATGCTCTTGCGATTTCCACATGTGACAGTATACTCCATTTAACGCCATTAATTGTTGATGCGTACCTTTTTCAACAATTTTACCTTTAGACATCACAATAATTTCATCTGCATATTTTGCTGAAGCTAATCTATGCGTCACAATTAAAGCTGTTTTGTTTTTAGTCATGTTTTTAAATTGATAAAACAATCTGACCTCTTCGATAGGATCGATAGCAGACGTTGGCTCATCTAAGACAATCAATTCATGTTCTCGATATAATGCACGTGCAATAGCGACACGTTGCCACTCTCCTTTTGATAAATCAATTCCACTAAATTCAGGAGATAACATACATTCTCCACTTATCTTTCGCTTAAACTGACTTTTTTCTAAGGCTTTTTTTATGTTTTGAACATTGATGTCAGCAGTTGTTTTGCTTATCCAAACATTATCTTGCAATGACATTTGATAATGTTGAAAATGTTGAAAAACAGCTGAACTGCTAGAGTATAGATGACTACCTAATACACAAGATGTATCTAAACCAAATAAATTTATCTGACCATGTTTTGGAGCATACAACCCTAATAACAGACGAACAAAAGTTGACTTTCCTGAACCATTTTCTCCCACAAGAGCATATGTTTTTCCCGTTTCTATATGAGCATGGATTCCTTTTAGTGTCATGTTCTTGTTATCTGGATATTTGAAAAAAACACCATTTGCTTCAATGCCTTTATCAACCAGTATATCTCCTTTTTGGTTAGATGCTTCTTCCATATCCATTAGGCGATAAAAATTTGCAACTTGAACATAAGTTTCTCCAAATTGATCTAACTTATTCATCACTAATTCATCCATTAGAGAAAACAGTTGCGATAAAGCAACAAATACACTAGCAAAAGCACCTATTGAAATCTCTTGATCTAATGTTGCTACAACAAGTAAGCCAACAGCAGCACTTAAGCCAATAAAAGCCACAATAGATAAAGTCAGTTGTAAAATGAATAATTTCTTTTCACATTTCCAATGTGTACGCACTATTGCTTCAATAGACTGCTTATACAATGTATGAAAAAAATGAAATCCACCTAATAACCTTGTTTCTTTAAAATATTGTCTATCTACAATTGTTTTCTTATAATAATGTGCTTGACGTCTACTAGAAACTGTCATTTCTTCTAAATGATTAGCATACTTTATTTGCAATACTCTTCCAATACAAGAAGGAATAAAAGCAAATAACACGATAAAGACTAAAGGCGGATATAAATTATATAAATACCAACCAGTCAAGACAATAAGAATGGAATAATATCCTAAAATGTGTAAACAATTTGATGCAAAATGACCTAAACTTTCATATTCTAAACATTCTTTTGCACGATTAATCCTATCCAAAAATTGTGAATGTTCAAAATGAATAGCTTCAATTTTACCTAATTTTTGTTGAAAATCCACCATAAATTTCCCCATATTAGAGTATGAATTTTTACTTAATAAATAACGCTTAATACCTGAAACAATCTCCTCACACACTTTAATAATACCAACAAACATAAGTGAATAAACAATATTTTGTATCATTGACTGATTATGATAACTGACAACCAAATCAAATACATGTTGTGTAAACTGAAGCCCAATTATCCACAGTACAGCTTGAAACAAAGACATACATTGCTCCACTATCGCCCATATCTTTGCTTTTTTAAAATATTCATATGTATTTCTGTAAATAATACCTATTAAAGAATATTCAGTCATGATACCACTCCTTTTGAGTTTTATACATTTGTGCATAATATCCATTTAAAGCCATAAGTGTATGATGATTTCCTCTCTCAACAACTTTTCCAGCATCTATAACAAATATATCATTCACTAATCTAGTAGCACCTAAACGATGCGTAATTAATAAACTCGTCTTTCCTTCCATTAAACGTCCAAAAGTATCATAAAGTTTACTTTCAGCAAGTGGATCAAGCGAGGCTGTCGGTTCATCTAATATGTTTATCGGTGCATTACTGTATATCGAACGTGCAATCGCTATTTTTTGCCATTGCCCTCCCGATAATTCATAACTATGATTTGATAACCGCCCTAAATGCGTTTCTATTCCATTAGGTAAATCAGTTAGCAAAACATTTAATTCAGATTGTTCTAAACTTCTTTCGATTTTTTCTATATCACATGCATGCCCAAGATTGCCTAAACATATATTATCTTTAAGACTCAAATGATACTTTGCAAAATCTTGATAAACAACAGAAAACATTGCTTTAATATTTGCTTGAGAATAATCTTTTAACTCTTTTCCATTAATGAGAATCTGTCCCTCATAAGAAAGATACAGTCCTGTCAACAATTTTGTAATCGTCGTTTTACCCGCACCATTTAAACCAACAAAAGCATAATGTTTCCCTGATATAATCTGAAAAGACATCCCTTTTAAAATATACTCATCAGCATTTGGATACTTAAACCAAACATCAATAAATTCTAAACTCTCAAATATAAAATCTTCTTGAACTTTAGGTATATCAATAGATCCCTCTACGTTTGGTAAAGACATCAGATAAGTCAGTTCATGCATATATTCTTGTGATTCGGAAATATGTTTTATAGCTTGTTGAATATGCCCACCTAAATGATCAACCATAGCAAATAATGCTATAGCTATACCAATAAATGTTCCAGAAGATATACGTTGATGAACAAGTGCATCTATTAAAGGTAACAATGTTAAAAAATTAACGATAATAAATAAAATCGTCGTTCCTTTCATACTTATATAAGATTTTAATAAAACATGTAACTGTATATCTCTTGCTTTAATAAAATTTTCCTCGTATTTTTTCGTCATTGAATCCGTATACGAAAACAACGTTCTTTCTTCAACTGCTTGTCGACTCATTAAAACATCATCAGAATAATAACTGTATCGCCTTTCATACTGATACGTGTTAACTTTAGCCTCATAGTGTTTCTTTCCCCAATACATTGACATAACATATAGCGGAATGCTCGTTACTATCAAAATAACAGCTGCCCACCAAGCATAATATAAAAGTATCCCTGCTACAGACATAATTGATAAAACACTTTGGGCAATTGTAGTGTATCCTTGTAACCCTTCTATAAATGTTTGTGTCATTTCACTATTTATCCGATCAATTAATTCCCAACTTTCTGCATGTTCAATATATTGATAAGGTAATTGTGCTTGTTTTTTTATCAATTCTGGTAAAAGAACTTCTTCCAACTTCAAAGATATTCTCGTTTCAACTAAACTTAAAATAGGATTAAGTAAACTAGATAAACCAATCACAAACAATAACACCATGAAAGGGATATAAATCGCATGTATAGCTTGCTGTCCATTAAAAATATCATGTACAATAGTGATAAATTGAGCAGTAATAAGTGCCAAAACACTAGTTGGTAATACAGACATCAATACAACAACACAACTGTATACTATCATTAAAATAGGCGAAATATAAAATGGTATTTTAATCACATGAAAACTATTATATTTTTTCTGACCTAGCATGCTTTTCCTCTCCTCACTAAATGATATTAGTGTTGGTATTTCCCCATAAATAGTTCTTCATAGGTTGTCTTTTTATTACTATAACCGCATCTTATTCCAAATTCAAACAATCTATCTGTTACAGAAATTAAAGGAATATTCATTAGCTGGAAATCTCCTGTTATAATTACTCTAACAACCTTAGTTTTTAAATCTTTCTTACTTAAGTCGACATAGTAAATTTTTGCACCTATATTTTCATTAAGAATACTTGCTATTTTGTTAATTGCATCAAAAGTAGAATCTATATGAATAGACGGATTACCTATACTAGTCTTTTTATCAGTTTTTCCAAATATATCTTTATTAACTAAATAATGTTGGTTATAAATATTAATTAAACTATTCGATAATACAGATAAATCAATCATATCTGACTCAACTTCTCCATTATTATAACATATCAACTATATAAATTATAATTATATAAATAAAAATCTAATTTTTTTATTGTACAATACGATAATTATTTAAAGCTATTTTATTTCAAAATTTATTTACTAACTAATGGATAAAATAAATCATTCAAAAAGGTTTTAAATCAAGATTTATAAGTCCTAATTTAAAACCTTTTAAATTCACTCCTAAGTGTCTAAGCTACATGATTACTATTAGTCATTTCCTAAGAAATTTTAATCTAACAGTGATTAATCATTAAACTCTTGCACTCAATTCTTCATTATCTTTTTTCTTTTCTAATATCAAATCAACTATAGATACAATAGCTGCAGCAGATACAATTGTTGCACTGCCAATAAAGTCCATAGCCACAAAACTTGTTCCTAAAAACAACATAGAAAATACGATAGCTGCTACTGGTTCCAAACATGCAATCAAGCTAGCTTTAATACTTCCAATAATATTAACTCCAATTAAGAACATATTATATGCAAATATTGTCCCTACAACAATCATACCAAATAATGCTAAAATTGTTTCAAAATCTAACTGTACGGGAATATTCCAAATTGAAAAAATA
This sequence comes from Granulicatella sp. WM01, assembly GCF_004570605.1. Taxonomy (GTDB): domain Bacteria; phylum Bacillota; class Bacilli; order Lactobacillales; family Aerococcaceae; genus WM01. The sequence goes on from NZ_SPPB01000039.1 coordinate 5,141, forward strand.
AGCGATAAAAATAATCCACCAACTAATAATCCGTAAACAATAGTTAAGCTACTTCCATATTTTTTTACCAATGGAATGGGTAATAATGTATTCGTTACTGTAGCAACGGCACTTAACATTCCCCAAATTAGAGCCTCTTGTGTTAGAACTAATTGATTAATATTTCCATGAGTCGCCAATAAGAAAGTACCTAGTAATGCTAAAGCCACTGCTATAACTTCTGTCTTAAAAGGTAGACGTGGTGCCATAGCACAAACAACAATAACCAATAAGACTGTCCCTGAATATTGTAAAACCGTTGCTGTTCCAGAGTTACTGTATTGAATCGCTTGTAAATATGTTAATTGATTAGCAGCCAATCCCAAAACACCGTACAACACTAACTGAATAATAGATGAACGATCACGTAATAGCTCTTTTTGTGTATCTGTAATGCCATTTTTTAATAAAATATACATCATTAAAATGACACCAGCGCCTAGCATTCTAACAGCTGTTACCCAGTTTGGATCCAAATGTTTCTCATGTAATAAATATTCACCCATTGTTCCGGAAAATCCCCAGCACAATGCCGCAATAACTGTAATGAAATAACCTTTAAAATTTTTCATAATAACCTCATCATTTTTTTAATATACTGACTTATTTTATCTTAAAATTGTTATTAAATCAATCTTTTTGGTTTGATTTTCAGAAAAATATTTTCATAAAGATTAATTTCAATCACTTATTTACACAGATCATATCCTTTTATTCTCTCATTTATGAAAATTGACTAAATATGCAAATAAACCGTGTTAATGCATAAAACACTAACACGATTTATAGTTATCTTCTATTATTTGGAATCGTTGTGGTTGTTGTAGTAGTCGTTGTGGTATTTGTTGTACTCGTTTCTTGTTTTCCTAACGAAATCGTAATCGTAATTGGTGTTGTACTTGTCACAATTTCATTTGCTTTAACTGATTGTTCAATAACTGTATTAATTGGCACTGTTTCAGAATACGCTGTGCGGAAAGTAGCTCGTAATCCTAACTTACGTAACTGAGTTTCAACAGCTTGTCTATTCCACTCTGAAAAATCTGGCATGTGCAATCCACTACTCACTACAAAAGAAATTTCTGTTGTCGTTGTTGGATCAACTTGAGTATTAGCTGGAATACTTTGAGAAATAATATAACCTGGTTCAACATTTACATTTTCTTCTACTTTTTGACTAACTTTAAACCCTAGACCTTCTAATTCAGTTTTTATACTTTCATAATTTTGCTTTGTATAATCTTTCAATGTAATAGGCCCTGTACTTACTGTTAACGTCACAATCGTATCTTTAGGAATAACTTTTTGTCCAGCCTGAACACTTTGAGAAATAACATGACCATTTGGAACTGTTGCACTACTTGCTGATTTTCGTTCAACGATATACCCTTTATTAATCAATTCTTTATAGGCACTCGTGTAGTCTTTTCCTTTATAATTTTCCATAATTTCCCCAGAATATCCTGAACTTACTACGAGAATAACTTTACTATTTTTCTTCACATTGGCTTGAGCTTGAGGTACTGTTTTAATAACTTGACCAGAAGATACTGCTTGATTTTCTTCTTGCTGAATAGTTTCAACAATTAATCCAATGTCATTAAGTGCTTTAGTTGCCTCTAATTGTGTTTTTCCTGAAACATCTGGAATAAGTATAGATGCATTTTCTCCTATAATTTGATGTATTACTAATAAAGTAAATAATAGAGTAAACAAGGTACCAAAAACAACCATTGGCCATTTCCATTTATTAGATTTAGGTTTAGGTTTATTTAATGTTTCTTTTGTATGATTAACAGAGGTAGCAGGTTCTCTTGTAAAAACAGGCGTTTTAAAATTAGGCGATACCGGTTTAACATTAGTGTCTGGTTCAACATACTTTGGCTCATTTTGTCGTTCTAAGCGTAAGCATGTCTTTAAATCTTGTAACATCTCTTGACAAGAATCATATCTATTTTTGGGATTTTTAGCTGTAGCACGTAATATTACATTTTCCAAACTTTGTGGCACAGTTTGTTTAGCAGAAGCAACTACACTTGGCATAGGACTTTGGAAATGTTTCATGGCTATAGATACAGCAGTATCTCCTTTGAAAGGCACCTCTCCCATAATAAGTTCATATAAAATAATACCTAAAGCATAAATATCAGATTGCTTAGTAGCTCTTTGTCCTCTTGTTTGTTCCGGAGATAAGTAATGAATAGAACCTATTAAAGTATTCGTTTGCGTCATAGATATTTCCGAAAAACCTGTGGCAATTCCAAAATCTGTAATTTTAATGATTTTATCTCGGCGAATTAAAATATTTTGCGTTTTTAAGTCACGATGAATTATATTTTGAGCATGTGCTTGAGAAACAGCTTCAATAATTTGTAACATAATTTGAATGGCTTCTGTAACAGTTAACGGTTTATATTGTTGAATATATTTTTTCAAATCTGTTCCTTCAACGTATTCCATAACTAAATATTGATTCTGCGCATCTTCATCAACATCATACAAACTAACAATATTAGGATGTGCCAATAAGCTAATAGCTTGAGCTTCATGTTGAAAACGTTTCAAACTCTTTTCATCATGTAAAAAGTCATAACGCAACATTTTTATGGCAACAGGTCTATCTAAAATTAAATCTTTTCCTAAATATACAGTGGCGGTTCCACCACTTCCTATGTATTTTACAATTTTATAGCGTTGATTTAAAACTTTACCAAGTTCTACCATTTTACATCTCTCCTTTCTCTTTATAATGTATTAAAATAATACTGATATTATCTCTACCACCTGCTAAATTGGCTTGTTCTATCCATTTTTTTACACGTTCTTCAATGGGTTTCCACTCTTTAAAACTTGATGAAATATCATCATCAGATAACATATCTGTTAATCCGTCAGAACATAATAAAATATAATCTTGAGATTGTAAAGATACTTGAGTAATATCAATAATAAGAGAATCTTTACTTCCAACAGCACGTGTAATCACATGCTTCATAGGATGATTAAGTGCTTCTTCTTCTGATAATCCACCTAAATCCAGTAAATCTCTAACTAAAGTATGATCCTTAGTAATTTGCTTCAGCTCTGGTGTGCGATAAATATATAAACGACTATCTCCAACATGCGATACAATAAGTTGATTGTCAAATGTACTAGCACATACTAATGTGGTTGACATACCTTTTAAATCAAGAAATTGTTTAGAGCGTTCATATACAAGTTTGTTTACTTCCTCTATTGTTGTTAACATCCATTGTCTAATATCATTTGCTGAAAAAAATGAGGTTTTTTGCCATTTCTGTTTCAAATAATTTACAACCATTTTACTAGCTACTTCACCAGCTTTATTTCCTCCTACACCATCACATAAGACATATAATGCTCTATTTTCCTTATTTTTTTCTACACCTAAATAATCTTCATTATTTAAACGTTTCATACCCACATGTGAATCATGTGCTACTTTCATTTGTCATCCCTCCTTATTATTCATTTCTTTTTCGTAATGCACAAATATAAAATCCATCGGTATGGTAAACGTGCGGTAACAATGAAATAGCTCCATTTACGTAACACTCTTTTGGCAATCCTAACCATTCAAGTGATTCAATATAAAATTCAGGGTGTTTTTCTAAAAATCTATGTACAGTTCCTGCATTTTCATCCGAAGCAATTGTACATGTACTATACATAAGCAATCCATTTGGTTTTACACAAGGTGCAACGCTCTGCAATATATCTGATTGAATAGTCGTAAGAGCGGTTATTGTATTTTCTAATTTTGCATACTTAATATCTGGTTTTCTACGCATTAATCCTAACCCCGAGCATGGAGCATCAACAAACGCTACATCAAAATAATTTTGTTTAAAGTGTTCGTTTACTTGGCGTGCATCTAATAATACGGGTTCAACTCTATCATGTACATGCAAACGTTTAGCATTTTCTACAATACGTTGTAATTTATGCTCATAGACATCTAATGCATAAACTTTACCACCTTGTTGTGCATCTAAATAATGTGCAATATGTGTTGTTTTCCCTCCTGGTCCAGCACATGCATCTAATACGCAAAAATGCTTCTGCAATCTTGCACTTGGAGCAACAAGCATAGAACTTTCATCTTGAATAGTGATATTTCCTTGTTTAAAGAGTTCTGTACGTGCTACATTACCACTACTTACCTTAATGCCAAGAGGCGATAATTCACTTTTTTGACAAGAAAATGTTTCAGATAAAGTTTGCATATCTTCATTTCTTTGATAGCTTCGTACAGACATACTTGGCTTTTCTAATAATGATAATCCTAATGTTTTTACATCTTCTAAAGTCATTTGTGACATCAGTAGACGAATAAGCCATTCTGGCATACTTACAAGAGTAGATACACTTTCTATTGTTACAGGTTGATTATGCAATATGTCTAAATTTTTTTTAGCATGACGCTGCACATTTCTTAGTACACCATTGACAAAATTGACAAGTGATTGTCCAGCTTTTAAGCGTGTCAATTCTGATGCTTCGTTTAAAACAGCATACGCTGGAATACGATCTAAATACAATAGCTGAAAGGCTGATAGACGCAAAATTGTGCGTACCCACAAAGGTACATCTTTTTTGACAAAAGGATTAATCACATAATCTAAAGTTAAACGTCTTTGTGTAACACCATAGACTAATTCTGTTAATAAATTTGCATCTTTTGTATTTAATTGATTCTTTTCTAATGTTTTAGACAATAAAACATTGCTGTATGCTGATTGTTGCTCAATATCCACTAAGAGCTTCATTGCCAAATAACGTGGCGTTTGTTTACGTTGTGACTTTGAGAGTTTTTTAGTTTCCAAATTGAACTCCTTCTTGCAATTGTTTTCCTGCACCATTTAAGTATTGCTGAATAGACATTTTTGCTTTTCCTGCTGGTTGAACTTCACGCAAGGATAACACAGTTCCATGACCACATGCAACATATAATTCATGATTGCACGATAAAACCGTGCCGACTGTCTTATCGTGATCTTTAATATCTAAAACAGGAACAGCCTCCCAAATTTTAAATCGTTCTCCGTTTAGATATGTATATGCTCCTGGCCAAGCATTCATTGCCCTAATTTTCCAATTTAATTGTTGAGCAGTTTGGTGCCAATCCATTAACTCTTCTTCACGTTTTAATGCTGGAGAAAAAGTGACCAACCTCTCATCTTGAGGAATAGCTTCAATTTGACGAGCAAATAATTTAGGCAATGTTTCTATTAATAATAAACTTCCTAATTGACTTAATTTATCAAATAAAGTAGACACCGTATCTGTTTCCAAAATTGGAATAGCTTTTTGAGCTAAAATATCGCCTGCATCCATTTTTTTCTCCATATACATGATACTTACTCCTGTTTGCTCATCACCATTCATCAAAGCGTATTGAATAGGTGCACCTCCACGATATTTTGGAAGCAATGAAGCATGAACATTAATTGAACGATGTGTTGGATGATTGAGCAAACAACTTGGCAAAAATTGCCCATAAGCAGCAGTAACAATTAAATCAATATTCAAGGTTAATAACTGTTCTAATTCTGGAGAGGCTGATAACTTTTCTGGCTGAAAAACTGGTATATGATGTTTTAATGCCTCTACTTTAACTGGTGAAGGTGTCAAAATCTTTTTACGACCTACCGGTCTATCTGGTTGAGTAACCACACCAATGACATGATACTCACTATTGATTAACGATTGTAAAACAGGAACAGCAAAATCTGGTGTACCCATAAATAAAATGTTTTTTGTCATATATTCTCCTTATAAATGTATTGAGTCAATATCAAAAAAATTCCATAAATATGGTATAAATACGTATGGAATAAATTCTCCTTTATTAACCATGGCTAAACAGTCGTCTTGGCTAACCCATTTGACATCTTGTACTTCTTGACATTGTACTACTAATGTATCTATTGCTACATTCTTTTTTAACAAATAATAATCAATAAAGTAATTTTGTTTTGTATAGGACATCAATGGAGCATCTTTAGAAAAATCATGAATGATTCCCAATTCTTCAGCTAATTCTCGACTAGCACCTTGCTGACTTGTTTCACCTGCTATCACAGAACCAGAGGCTGAAAAAGCCCACATGTTTGGATATGAGTCTTTATTTTGATGCCTTTGATGAATAAGTAACTCATTCTTATCGTTAACGACTAACACATGTACAACGTATCTGTAATCGTCTTTATCCATAGCTGTTCCTCTTAGAAGTGTTTTCCCTGTTTTTTGTTTATTTCTTGTGTATAAATCAAAATACTCTGCCATGCCACAAATACCTCTTCCCATTATTTTTATTATTATAACAAACTTTAATGATAATAGGCAAAAATTGTATACAGTAGAACCAATCCCTAATTGAACAATCAATGACATTTAAAAATTGGTCAAACGAGGTATACACATAATCTTTAAACCCACTTTATAATAAAATTAACATAAAACGATTGCTTTCACCATAAATTTTGCATCTTTTTATTGTGGATTTTCTTTGAATTGTCTTGTTAATTATATAAAAGCAATCATGTTGACAACTCTCTTAAGTTCTCCAACATGATTGCTTTTATTATTTAGACAGTCTACTATTAATGATGAAAAGTCAGTTATTTCATAGTACTTAGTATCTCTTTTTTATAAACTGTTTTACCTATACAAAATATCTTTAATTCGTATTTATCATTCAATTAACTAAATAGCTGTACTGCATTTTTAAAATAGTATCATAAAAAATTTATTATTAAGGTTTCAATCTCGTTAACATTCTTGGGAATGGACTAGCTTCTCTAATATGTTCAATACCTGAAATAAAAGCAACGGCTCTTTCTAAACCTAAACCAAAACCTGAATGTGGCACAGAACCGTATTTACTTAAATCCAAATACCATCCATAATCTTCCATGCTTAATCCAAATTCTTCTACTTTTTGTTTCAAAGCAGTATAATCAACATTCCGTTCACTACCACCAATAATTTCACCATAACCTTCTGGAGCAATTAAATCTGCGCACACAACAACATCATCTCGTGTTTCATGTGGTTTCATATAAAAAGCTTTGATAGCTTTAGGATAATTCATAATAAATGTTGGGACACCATAATAATTAGACACAAACGTTTCATGTGGAGATCCAAAATCATCTCCCCACTCAATGTGCTCATAATCATTTTCAGATTCTTTTTCTTGTAATAAAGCAATAGCATCATCATAAGTCACACGTTTAAATGGTTCATCTACATATTTTTGTAATAAAGTTGTATCTCTTTCTAATACATTTAATGCATAACTTTGATTATCTAAAACAGCTTTTATAATGTATTTAACATAAGATTCTTGAATATCTAATGACTCATCATGTTGTACAAATGCCATCTCTGGTTCTATCATCCAAAATTCTGTTAAATGGCGACGTGTTTTAGATTTTTCTGCACGGAAAGTAGGTCCAAAAGTAAAAACTTTTCCAAATGCCATTGCTCCTGCTTCAGCATATAATTGTCCTGTTTGGCTTAAAAATGCAGGTTGTCCGAAATAATCTGTTTCAAATAATTCTGTTGTTCCTTCTGGTGATGATCCTGTTAAAATTGGAGAGTCAATTTTAATAAATCCTTCTTTATTGAAAAACTCATACGTTGCACGAATAATTTCATTACGAATAAGCATAATAGCGTGCTGTCTACTTGAACGTAACCAAAGATGCCGATGATCCATTAAAAAGTCTGTTCCATGCTCTTTTGGTGTAATCGGATAACCTTGACTTTCTCCTAAAACAGTTAAATCTGTAATTAATAATTCATAACCCAATTTTGAACGTGTATCCTCTTGTACAGTACCAGTAACAAGCACAGAAGTTTCTTGAGAAAGATTTTTTGCTGTTTCAAAAACGTCTGCACTCACATCTGCCTTTACAACAATTCCTTGAAAATAAACTTTTCCATCTCTTAATTGTAAAAAGGCAATTTTTCCACTGCTTCTTTTATTTGTTACCCATGCTCCAATTTGCACTGTTTTCCCAACATAATCTTTAGCATGATTCATTGTTATTCTCATAGTATTCTCCTAATTATCTCTATAAAATCATTCATTTTTTCATTAAAATTTAACAAAAATTATAACACTTACCTTTGTCATTTTCAACTCTCTCTTTGAGAGATTTTTTCTTCAACAAAAGCTCGAATACGACTAGCTGCCTCAAGTAATCGCTCAATATCTCCAGCATAACTCATTCTAATACACTCATCATCTCCAAAAGCATCTCCAGAAACTACTGCAACATGAGCTTCCTCTAGTAAATCTTCCACAAATTTATTTACAGACGTATATCCTGTCAGCTCGAGTGTATTCTTAATATTTGGAAATAAATAAAATGCACCTTTTGGTTTAGCTAATTCAAAGCCTGGGATAGTCTTAATCTTGTCATAAAAAATATTTAAACGCTGTTCAAATGCTCGTCGCATCTCCTCCACAACCTGCTGTGTACCAGAAAGTGCTTCTAGGGCAGCATATTGGCTAACTGCCGTTAAATTGCTCGTTTCATGACTAATAATTTGGCTCATGCCGTAAATAATGTCTTCTCGTTTAGACAAAGCATACCCTACTCGCCAACCTGTCATTGCAAACGATTTGGCTAAACCATTAATAATTACTGTATTTTGTTGAATGCGTTCAGATAAACTTGCAATACAAATTGATTGTGTGTTTCCATAAACTAAACGGTAATAAATTTCATCTGCAATAATAAGCACATTATGCTTAACTGCCCACTCTCCAATTTCTTGTAATTCCTCTTTTGAATAGACACTTCCTGTTGGATTTGTTGGCGAATTTAATATTAATGCTTTTGTATTTGACGTATACGCCTCATCTAATTGTTTAACACTCACTTTATAGTCAGTATCAATAGTTGTTTTCACAAAAAGACATTGACCACCTGCTAATCGAACTTGCTCACTGTAACTAACCCAATATGGTGTGGGGATTAATACGTCATCGCCTTTTTCAATAATTGTTTGAAATAAAACGTATAAAATGTGTTTAGCACCCGTCCCAACAACAACATCTTTTACAGAATAGCTGACATCATCAAATGTTTGATGAAAATCAATAATTGCTTGTTTTAATGGCATTATGCCTGTAGCATTTGTATAATGATCGGATAAGCCTGCTTCAATAGCTTGAATAGCTGCTTGCTTGACATGCTTTGGTGTTGGAAAATCTGGTTCTCCTAATGTTAATGAAATAACATCAATACCTTGTTCAATTAACTGTCTTGCTTTTTGAGCCATTGCTAATGTAGCAGATTCTTCAATTTGTTTTGTACGTTGTGATAACATGATTTTCTCCTTATGTTGATTTGATATGTCGAATAATTTTTCCGTCATAGGCTGAAATTGTCATATAACATAACTGATATTTATTAATAACGTAGGCTATTTCCCACACCGGTTGTTGCTTATACCATCCTAGTACGGTATGTAATATTTTACTATCATTATCAATGGATTGAACAACTTGAACAGCCTGCTCTTCAGTAATAAATTCTCGTTTATAATACAAATGTGCAGTATTATTTTCTTCAGTAATGACATAAATATGCTCTCCTGAACTATTTTTACCTAAAACACTCAATACTTTTTGATCTGCTTGGTACAAATAGAATCTTTCAACATGTTTTAAAATACCTTCTGAAATAACCAAATGACTTATTGCATGTTTTTGTTTCTCATAAGGCGAAATTGCACGATTAAAAATCACTAATACACTAATACCAATGATTATGCTACTGGCTAATATGCTCCATAGAATTTTTTTCATCATAGCCTCTTTTTACTTTAGTATACGCTTATCATACCATTAATTAAACATAGTTTCTATATTTAACTCCTTAAATAAGCAGATATTTGCCAAATTTTCTTGAATTTTATGTGCGTAAACACTTTCCAAAACACGATTATCCAATATCTCAACGTGCAAATGGTTATGTATACATGTTTGTAAACATTCCGATAACATAAACATCATTTTAGGAAATGCAATATTATCAAAATAGGTTTCATCATCACTCAATAGATAATTTTTTCCAACAATTGCCTCTAAGGAGTCAGGAGAATCAAATGGTAACTTTGTAATAACGACCCGTTTAACAGCCGATAACTCCAACTGCTTGGATTGCCATTCTTTCCATGTGACAAGTACAATGTGTTGTTTTGCATTTTGTTGGATATGATTGGTCACATGCTCATTTATTTCCATTAATTTTCTCAACATGCGTCTAGATGGAACAATGACTACACATATCTCTTGAATAGTTTTTATATAAGCATTTAATTTTTTGATGAATAAATTTTCCTTACTTGCTACTATTGGATGGAGGTTAACTCTAAATTGCTCTACATTGGAGCTATGCATTTTAATGAGTTCAAGTAAAGGATCGTGAAGAAATTTTTGTAAATATGGCAATATATTTTCCTGCTCTTCACTAATATGTCCAACATATAAAATATGTAATACATTACTGTAAATAAACGCCTGCATCCATTGAGCATCAATAATTTTCTGTGCAAATATACGATACGTTGCAAACTTTTTATTCTGCTTTTCTAATACTAAAAACTGCTCTTGTTCTTTTTTTACAATCAATTCTTGGATATGTTTTTCTTGCTGGCACAATTCCTCATACAATTCATAAGATAAACCACATCCTTCTTCAATGCATTCCTTGAACTGTTCAATGGCATGCTTAAAACGTACAAACCAAAATGAATTAATCTGACAAGTCTCATCTATAAAATACGAATAAGTTCCTTCTTTTTCCTCATCACCAAATAAATGACTGTATTTTCGCATAAAACCATGTAAAAACCACTTATATTCATCAATAATATGATCAACTTTTGTAATATGTTCAATCAACGGCATAGATGTTTCTTCACTAACCAATTGCTGCAAGCGTTGTTTATGATTTAATAATGCATAAACATGTTTGTAATGATATAATGAATATGTTTGTGCATACTCTAATTGTTTAGTCCACGCATAAATATCAAAAATGCACAATTGCAAATGTTCCATATCTAATGTGTTTTTTAATAAATCAATATGACGAATAAATTCTTGCTGATACATGACAACTACATGATGTTTTTTCATGTGCTTAATATGTTGTAAATATGTAGACTGTTCATCCTCACTCCCATTTATACTTAGACGATACATTATTTTATCGGGTAAATCTAGCTCACTTAGCAACCCTGTTTGGCTAATACCTAACCACACTAAAACCGAACAAAGTTGTCTACTTTCTTGAATAGTGAACGTTTTTAATTGATTAAGACACTTAATAAATTGTGGTATATTAATATAGCATAATTCTTTTTCTAAGCAATATGCATAGGGAATGTTTTGTTGTATGTCTACCATTTTTCGCTCATTCGGTACTAAACATAATATTGGTCTATGTAACGATAATAATTCAGAAAAAAGTTGTTCAATAGGCATATCTTGAACTAAGGGATGTTTTTTTTGTTGAATAGACACATAAATCTCTGAATATGTAACATCACTCTGAAGTTTAATGTTGTTAATTGGACGATTTGGTACAGTATACGTTATTGTGTGAATATGTGTACCTTGTTTAAAAAGTGTAGCATGGACATCTGACTTTTCGTGTAATATATAATGAATTGTCTGAGAAACACTATCATCAAGATTATCAATACACTCTAAAATTAATAAAAATAATTCTGCAGTTGCTAATGAATCACTTCCAGCGTTATGATGTGTGTGGATTAAAATATGCTTACTTTCCGATAGACTTTTTAAACTATAACTTAATTCAGTAGGGAATACTATTTTTGATAATTCAATAGTATCTAAAGTTTGTAAATTAAAATCAGTATATCCCGCAAGATCAAATTCTTTTTTTAATAAAGAATAATCAAACTGAACATTATGAGCAACAAATATACACCCTTCTAGTAATGTATAAATATACTCAGCAATTTCTTCAAATAACGGTGCTTGTGCAACTTGTTCATCAGTAATTCCTGTTAATTCTGTAATTTTTGGATTAATTGGAATATCTGGATTAATATCAAAACATAGCGTTTCTTGTATTTGTCTATCTTCAATAAACGTAATGCCAATTTGAATAATTCGCCTATCATAACCATTAAGAGCATTAGTTGCTTCTAAATCTACAATAGCATACATCTTGCTTCCTCCATCTTTATTCTTTACACTTTAGTGTTTCACATTATTATTCGACTAGATTTTATTATGTTTTACCATATTTAAGGAAAATTGTCTATATTTAGTCATTATTATATAAACTCATCATATATATGGGTGTGTTTTCTTTAGCACATTTATATAGTGTGATAAGCCAACACTCATTATCCATGCTGTTGCCAATCCAATTAAACTTCCGATAAAAATATTCAAAAAACGATACTCAATAAGTGGAAATAGCGCACTTCCTTTCAATAACATAGACAATAGTAACGCTACTGGGTTAATGAAAATATTTGCCACTGTATAATTACATATTACAAAATATTGTGCCAATCCATATAATAGCGTAATAAGCATAATCATTTGAAAAATGCTTAAAGTCAGAAAAGATAAAATAGTCGATACACCTAATCCAATTATTGTTCCCAACAAATATTGAATATGTCGCTCTTTTGCAGCTTCTAAATGTTCTGCAACCAATACCGACGCACAGGCTAATGTTACCCAGTAAGGATTTTGAAAAGGTAAAGCATGACTAATATATACCGATAAAAATAATGCTCCACCATAAAAAATAGCATCAACAATCACTAATGGATCACGATAAAACCGTTGTAAAAATGGTAAAGATTGCACACTTTGTTCAGGACGCTTATCTAGACACTTTGTCACACAAGCAATTAAAATAGCTAAAAATACACCAAATAATACATAAGCCATACTGATAGGCAGTTGTGCTAATGGAATTTGAATAGTGGCCCCCATGGCTGAAAGCATTGCAAAAAACAACGCTCCTGGTTTATGAATAGCATATAATCTCAATACAAATCGACTAATACAGGCAATCCCTCCAACTAATAGTGGTGAACTCCAACTAACATAATGCGAACATATCCCTAGCATAAATGATAAACTAAGTGAAATTCCAATTAGACTTAAACGTTTCATTAATACTCTAATTGACATATTTTGATAATAAAAATATGTAAATAACCCTAAAGAAGCAAAACTAGATAACTTAAAGTTATGCCATATAAATCCCAACATTAAAATAAAAAAAAGCATGAGCGAAATATTAATCACACGAAAAGGGTTATCTTTAACCACTTGTAATTGAAAATACTTTTTCATTGTTGCCCTCCCTTTTGACAAACTTTCTTTTATTTTACCATATTTTCAATGTATTTTTCAAAAAGCTTACAATTCAGTATGAAGATAGCCATATAATTCTCCCTTAAAAATAATAGACATATACTTTCCTATTAAATAATGGGTGTACAATAAATCGTGTTGGTGAACAAAAAAGTTCGCCAACACGATTATTTTTTTATAGAAAAAAGTGAAGCAAACCAGTAAACTATAAGTTGAGACAAAATAGTAAAGAGGTGCTTCACATGGATAAGAATACCAGAAAATTATTGAAATTGGAAGAAGAATTTGAATTTCCAGAAAATTGGCTAACTCAAGACGTACAACATCATATTAAATATCATATTATTCATGCCAGCTGGGAAAGAAAAATAGAAAAATGTCATCATTGTGGGCATAATCAGCTGATTCGTTATGGGAGTTATTTAAGAAAAATAAAATTATTACCTGTTTATGAAAATCCCACTAAATTACATTTAAAAATGAGACGTTATCAATGTACTTGTTGTCATAAAACGATGACCTGTGAAACACCTATTGTTAAAAAATATTGTCATATTGCTACAGCTGTCTATCAAAAAGCTTTGTCACTATTATCAAAATCTGTGACGAAAAAACATATTGCTAAAGAATTATCTGTGTCTGACGCTTCCGTTCACCGTGTAATGCAACAGGCAGTGATCAGTTGTAAACAAACTTATAGCTATTTACCTAAAGTACTGTGTATTGATGAGTTTAAAGCTTTAAAAACAAGTTATTCAAA
>NZ_SPPB01000003.1 GCF_004570605.1 Granulicatella sp. WM01
TGAAATAGTATAGCCCTCGTTTAATAATATTTCAATTTGACTTCTTTCTTTATCACTTAAGTGTTTATAGTGTCGTTTTGTGGTATAATGTACTTCAGACATGAAAATCTTCCTATCTATTTGGTTTAGCAACTTTAGTATAGCTGATTTTCATGTTTTTTTGTTTATTTTTATTTGTTGCACTTCATTTTACAACACGGGTTATTTTCTGAACCAAAACATCTACGAATACGCTCTAGCATAAACCAAGCTGTTTTTTGAGTAACATTGATCAAACCAATATGACGCTTTATAGCCTAACTAAAAATGGTATAAGAACATCTATTTTGTTGATTTCTGTAAAAGATGTTCTTATTAAACAAATAACGACGAATAAAATTATTTACAAAGATATAGGGACAACAAGAGAAAAGGCAGAAAAAATCATGACATCTCTTTCTGAATTATATCAAAATATAGCAGGGATTACTCAAAAGGTTGAATATAAAGACACTTATCTAATCGAAACAGTTGCCATTGATTACGCTAAATTAGATTTTGAAGCTGCCAAAAACATACCGAATGCCAACTTTGATGCTTCTAATAGTAAATATATCAGTTTAAAAAGAACAATCGAGATGTTGGAGGCACAAGGTGCTAAAAAAATTCAATAGCTACACGTATTAAAAAATATACACATATAACTGGCTTTAACTCAGGGGAAATACCCCTTTGCGTTAAAGCCAGTTATTAATATTATATAGCACTTTTTGAATGTTCTTTTAATGTCCACAAGGCATTGGCAAGTTTAGCAAATTGTTCAATAGCTAGTGCCTCTCCTCTTATAGTTGGTAAAATATCGGCTTGTGCCAATCCTTTAGCTAGCCATTCTTTAATATGCTCACTTTTACCATAATGATGTTGCAAATTATTCCATAATGTTTTACGTCGCTGCACAAAACTAGCTTTGACCAATTCAAAAAAGAAATCTTCATTTGCCACATATACAAGTGGTTTTTCTCGTCGTTCTAATTTTAAGATAGCTGAATCAACATTAGGTTGTGGCGAAAAAACGGTTTTAGGCACAATAAAAGCAATAGTGGCATGCATGTAATATTGAATGGCAATAGTCAAAGAACCATAGGCTTTTGTTTTTGGCTTAGCAGTCATACGTTCAGCAACTTCTTTTTGCATCATCATCACAAATGTATCAATCGGTAATTGACTTTCTACAAATCTCATAATAATAGGGGTTGTAATATAATATGGCAAGTTGGCAACTACACTTAAAGGAACATCACTAGACATCTCTGCAACAATTTGTTCTAAAGGTGCTTTTAAAATATCTTGGTGTATAATGGTGACATTTGAATAATCATGCAATGTATCGTGTAAGACTGGAATTAAATAATCATCTATTTCAAAAGCAATAACTTGTTTTGCCACTCGTGCTAAGCGTTCCGTTAAAGCACCTATTCCAGGTCCAACTTCAATAACACAACTGTTCTCATTAATATTAGCCACATCAACAATACGAGTCAAAATATTAGGTTCAATTAAAAAGTTTTGTCCCAAACTTTTTTTCATGCTTAGTCCATACGTCTTTATAATCTCAGCCGTACGACTAGGTGTTGCAATATCTTTTGATTTATCCATTCATTTCCTCCAATACTTGAGCAAGTGCATTTAATACTTGCTCTTTTGTTAAGCCAAACATATTCAAACGTTTCTCCAATTGCTTGCCGTTAACATGTCCAATACCTAATTTTACGCTTAAAGCATCTCTATAGCATTTTGAGTTTGCACCACCAACTAAAGAATAACGCACCAAAAAAGATTGGGTAATACTTGCGTCTGTTTTAGTATATTCTTGAACAGTTTTGACTTGGCTTAAAGCACGTTTAATTGCCGTTTCGCTAGCATGTTCAACCCCTAAACTTCCTTTTGATTTAGGTGGCAAAGCCTCCTCAACTGTTAAAAATGCGTGTTGAATAGTTGGTATTCTTTGTGTAATCAATTGACGTATTCTCTCTCCTGGATAGTCTGGATCTGTCAAGACAATAACTTGAGCATGCTTGTGTGCTTTTTCAATGAGTTGTAACGTTTCCTCATCAAGAGCAGAACCTTTTGTTTCAATCGTTTGAATGTTCGGAAATATTTCTCGTAAACGTCTTGTGTCATCTCGTCCTTCAACAACAATAATTTGGGTCATAATTTAAACAACTTTCTTGCATTTTGGCTAGTCTGGTGTGCAACGTCCTCAAACGAACAGCCTCTTAATTGTGCAATTTTTTCAGCAACATAATAAACGTAAGCAGGCTCATTTCGCTTACCACGATACGGCACAGGAGATAGATAAGGGGCATCTGTTTCAATCAATAATTTATCAAAATCTACCTGTTTAGCCACTTCATGCAAGTCGTATGCCTTTTTAAAAGTCACTACACCACTCAAGGAAATATACATTCCCAAATCTAAAAATCGTTGCATATCGTCAATATTTCCGCTAAAACTATGTATTATTCCTCCCGGGAATCGTTCAGATTTCAAAATTTTGTATGTATCTTCCATAGCCTCTCGAGTATGAATACTAATCGGCAAATTCATTTCTCGTGCAATCGCAATCTGTCTACGAAACACATTCTCTTGTACGTCCTTAGGGTCATTATTCCAATAATAGTCTAAACCAATTTCTCCTAAAGCCACTACTTTTGGCAAGGCTAATTGCTCTTGCAATGTTCGCTCAATTTCACGAGTGTACTTTCCTGCTTCTGTTGGATGCCAGCCAATAATACTATAAATATTATCATACGTTTGGCTCAATTCTAAACTTTTTTTAATCGTCTTTGTATCAAATCCCACTACGGCTAATTGGCTCACCTTATGTTCATAAGCCCGCTCCAACACATCATCTACTTCTCCGTCAAATTGAGAAACATTAATATGCGTGTGTGTATCAAATAACATGTGTTTCACTTCTTTTCATTTATAGTTTATAAGTTTATTATATGAATTCCTATCATTTTTTTCAATTAAAATGATGTTCTGCTTGCCTGTGAACCCCCTATATATCATCAATAAAATAGACGGTTTTATAATATAGACAATGCCTCTTCATTTATCAAGATGTCTTATTCATTATCTCTATACATAAATACACTTCTCATATAAAAAAGCTAGAAAACAATAGGCATCATTTTCTAGCTCTTTGTTTTAGTTAAATTCTTCAAAGGAACTGGCACTTATTTTATTTGGAAGCACCAATGCTAATAAAATCCCCAAACATGCCGGAACTAACCATGCTAATGATTGATCACCTAATGGGAAATAAGCCAAAAATTGTGTCAATGCAGGCAATTTGAATGTCACAGCAAGGGTATCAATTAAAGCAAACAAACTAACCAATCCTACTGTTAATTGCATACCACGTTTGGATAAAGCTATTTTACGATTAATCGCAATTAACATCATATTGATAATAGTAATAGGATATAAGAATAATAGAACTGGTATAGACACTTTAATAATTGTAGTCAAGCCTAAATTAGAAATAGCAAACCCAATAATAGTAAACACTAAAACATACTGTTTATATGTCAACTTAGGATAAATTTTATAGAAAAATTCAGCCGTGGCTACAATCAATCCTACTGCTGTTGTAAAGCATGTCAACGTCACCATAATCGCTAAAAAGATTTGTGAAGGGGCACCGAATAATTGTTGAGTTGCTTGAGAAATAATATAAGACCCTTTATTCACATCAGATTCTAAAATGTGTTGTGGTATAGGAAACTTATTCCCTAAGTTTGCCAATCCTATATATAATAAACTAAATCCAATAGCCACAACAATTCCGGCACTCCAAATCGTTTTTGTATATTCTTTACGAGAAGAAAAACCAAATTGTTTTAACGTATTCACTGCAACCACACTAAAAGCTACGGCTGCTAAAGCATCTAATGTATTATATCCTTCAGTAAATCCTGTACTAAAGGCTTGATGTGCTAAATATCCAGTTTGTGCAGCTATTGGTGCATTATTAGCATAAGCTATAGCACCTACAATAACTAAAATAACAATTAACACAGCAAAGATTGGTGTTAAAATTTTTCCAACACTTGTTAAAATAGTTGTTGGATTAAGTGCTAAAAGGTATGCTACTGCAAAATAAATTGCTGTGAACAAAAGAAGATACCCATTTAAAGTCACACTTCCTAAAGAAATTGTCCAATCACCTACTAAGGCTTTAATTCCCATATCATAAGCTGCTGTTGCTGTTCTAGGAATTGCAAAAAATGGACCAATTGTTAAATACAATAATGCTAGAAAAATAATTGCAAAAACTGGAGATATTTTTGTTGAAATATCATCTAAATAGCCTTTTGGATTTTGCATACCTACAATTAGTGTAATGACTGCAACTCCCACTCCCGAAATAATAAATCCTAAAATAGCTGTCCAAAAATTCTCTCCCGATAACGCACCTAAACTTGGTGGAAAAATCAAGTTTGCTGCGCCAAAAAACATCCCAAATAATAGTACTCCTGTTAAAAAACCTTTTCTATTTGTCATAAATATGTATAGACTTAGCAAAGAGTGTATTAATCCCCTTTTTATACGGCACCTACCTATATTCTAGCGATTATTCTCTTACCTAAGCACTACCCTTTCCTCTATTTTTTAAATTGTAAATTCATTAATTCCATTGCTTCTTTATAAGCAGTCTGAATACGTTTTTTTGTATTCTCGTCAACTTGATTGACATATTTGCCATTATCTAAATAGTCTTCTGCTAAAAAGACTTGATAATCATAGGCTGGATACCCTTGAACATCAGTATTTAACGGTGTCCGAGATACCCACGTTGGATGCAAAATAATGTCGGAAATACGTGTTTTTTGATTTTCCTTTGTGATTTCCACTTCAACAATGACGCCTCGCTCTGTCCAATAGTCTTCTAAAGTTTCAAAACGTTGGTTAGATAATAAATTCCCCATAGAATAAATGATGAATTTCTGCTCGCCGTCTTTTTCAATAATTTCTGTAGGTTCAATCACATGTGGGTGTCCACCAAAAATAATATCCGCTCCCCAATCAATCATCTGTCGATAAAGTTTTTGCTGCTCTTCTGTTGGCGTTCTCCGATACTCCTCACCCATTTGAGGCATAACGATTGTAATATCTGCTTGCTTTTCTGCCGCTTCAATATCTGCCTTAACTTTTTCAGGTGATAAGTCTTTTAGATATGTGTTATATTCTTGAGTGCTTAATGTGCTTTCCATACCATTAAACCCATACGCATAACCTAAAATAGCAACTTTGATGCCTTTAACATCTTTAATTAATATGTCAGGATCACTTTCTTTTTCTTTAACACCAAATGTATCTAATCCCGCTTGCTTAAATGCTTGAATAGTTGATTTCACACCGGCTAATCTACTGTCTAAAATATGATTATGTGCCAAATCAATCACATCAAACCCTGCCTTTTTAATGGAATCTACCACTTCAATCGGTGCATTAAACAACGGATAACCTGCTAAATCGAATTCAGAAGAAATTGTCCCCTCAAAATCTCCTAAAGCCAAATCAGCACTTGAAATTAATGGCGTAATTTGTGCATAATGTTTAGAGAAATCATACGTTCCATTTTTATACGCACTTCGATACACTGGAGCATGATAAAGCATATCGCCACTTCCTGTAATACGTGCAACAATTTTTTCTTGTGTTGCTTGTTCTGTTTGTTGCCCGGAATGTAATTGTGCCTGCTCACTTTTTTGTCCTTTAGGTAACATTGCTAAAATTAAATTAGCAATAATCAAAATGAACAACACCGTTCCTGCAATAAACGTCCGTTTTAACCATTTATCTTGCATTATAACCACCTTTCTTTGTATATTAAAAATAGTATCGCATAATCTACCTGTAAAGGCAATGTTTTTTTAACAGAAATATAATAATTTTATTAACAATTCCACGTCTTGTTACGTATCCAAAAAACACAGTAATCATATAGTTACACTTGCCAATCTTTAACTATTGTAGCACATTTTCTCTTTCTCATATCTATAGTTTATGTAAATCATATCTGACTATGTTATAGTTTTTTGTTTTCAGTTCCTAATAGATACCGTATTGCAGCGATTAAAAAGAAAAAGTTCCCTACATCCTAAAAAACAATCCTCCAATTATGCTAAAATATATGACCATTCACACAAATAAAAAGCGATTAAACGTAATTTTTCAGACTTTATAGGGATTGTTTTGTACAATATAAAAAAGAGTTAAGATGCAACAGGCTATTGGTTATCGTATGTTGTACAAAACATAAAAAATGAAAAACAATCTGTCTAAAGACGACCTTTTTATAGGGACTGGGAAAAAACTAAAATTTTAGCCTTTCGATTAACATGTGAAAAATTGAAAACAGCTTAGAATCAACGTTTCTGATAACGTCATTATAAGCTGTTTTTTTATTTTTAAAACTTTTCCCAGTCCCTACACTCACTAGCTTTTTTTGAACATACTGGCAACACTTTGTTTGTGAACTAAAGTTTCGCCAACAAGACTCTAATTTCAAATAGAATTGGTCTATTCTTTTAAGAAGAATATTTTATGATATTTCTATCCAACAAAAAAACTCTACATTCAGATTAATAAATTCCTTATGTAAAGCTTTTCCAGTTAATAAATGACAACTTAATCAAACAATAATCTTCTTATATCAAACAGAATTTTATCTTATTATACATCTTTTTAATTACTGTTTTGAGCATACTCATTTATGTAACCTCTTGGTAGCGTGTCATTCCCCATTTTCAAAAGTATTTCCGATATGTTTTTTGCTTATTTTCCATTTTTTAGTAATGATGAAAGCACTTTATATCCGGCATGTTCAACCAATGTGTGAATATGTTCAGCATCTTGGCTATCTAATTGGATAACGACTTGAGCTTGATTATTTTCATGGTATACTGCAATTTGTTCAATATTAATATTTTCTTGTCTAAATAGAGCTAGCACTTGTTCAAAAATACCGGCTCTGTCTTCAATTTCAATCACTAGACGTACACCAGGTTTATAATACCCTAGCACATCAACAAAGGCATCAAATATGTCAGAGCTAGTGATTAGTCCGACAAGTTGATTGTTTTCAACGACTGGAAGTACACCTATTCGTTTTTCACGCATGATAACTGCGGCTTCTTCTAGTAAAGCATCAGGATGAATAGTGACCACTTTCGTTTCCATAATATCTTCAATACGTGTTTTTGTCAGTAAGTAGTTCAATTCATGCATACTTAAACTGGTCGCTTGTGAAGGCATGTGTTCGGCAATTAGTTTGTCTGTCACTAACCCTACAATTCGACTACCTTTAACAACTGGTAAACGTTTAACGCTATGTGCTTTCATCACGTCTAGGGCTTCTAACACACGTACATCTCCTGTTACGCTAATAATTTCTGTTGTCATATATCTTCTTACGTCCATGTCTTATCCTCCTAAATATGCCTTTTGCACTTCTGGACTAGAAAGCAATTCTTGTCCGGTACCACTTAATACGATTTTACCTGTTTCTAATACATAGCCTCTATTTGAAATAGATAGTGCCACATTTGCATTTTGCTCAATTAAAAGAACTGTTGTTCCTTGTTTTTGAATATCTTGTATAATATTAAAAATTTCTTTAATGAAAATAGGCGCAAGTCCCATTGACGGTTCATCAAGCAACAGTAATTTTGGACGTGTCATTAAAGCTCTACCCATAGCTAACATTTGTTGCTCTCCACCAGAAAGTGTTGAGGCATCTTGATGTTTACGTTGCTCTAAAATTGGAAAACGTTCAAAAACAGCCCTCAAGTCTTTTTGCACACCGTCCTTATCTTTCCGTAAAAATGCACCTAAGTCTAAATTTTCTTGCACACTCATGCCTTTGAATACATGACGCCCCTCAGGCACATGTGCCAAACCTTTTTCAACAATTTTTTTAGCAGATGTCTGTTCTATGGACTCTCCCAAATAAGTTATTTTTCCACTTTTTGCTTTAATTAATCCAGAAATAGTTCTTAAAATTGTAGATTTTCCTGCACCATTTGCACCAATTAAACTAACTACTTCTCCCTCATTCACATGAAATGACACCTGATTAACCGCTTGTATCATGCCATAATGAACGCTTAAATCTTCAACTTTTAGCATCTATTCGCCTCCTAAATACGCTTTGATAACCGCTTTATTTTGTTTAATTTCATCAGGTGTCCCGTGTGCAAGTAATCTTCCATATTCTAAAACATAGATGCGTTGACAAATCGACATGACCAAAGACATATCATGCTCAATTAGAACAACTGTAATATTAAAATCTTGTTGAATTTTATGGATTAACTCTGTAAGTTCTGCCGTTTCTTGTGGATTCATGCCAGCAGCAGGTTCATCTAAAAATAAAATACGAGGATTTGTTGCCAATGCTCTTACAATTTCAAGACGTCTTTGCTCTCCATAAGATAAATGTTTAGACAAAACATCTTGTTTATCTTGCAAATTGAATAACGTCAATAATTCTAATGCTTGTTCACTCAATTCTTTTTCATTTTGATAATATTTAGATGTTCGACATAAACTATGCCATAATGATACGCCTTTTTTACTATGCATAGCAATTTTCACATTATCAAGTACACTTAATTCATGAAATAGACGTATATTTTGAAATGTACGGGTTAATCCTAAATCACTAATTTGATGAGGACTTTTTTGATTTAACACAACTGGTCCTTTATCAGTATCCAATGTAATTGTACCTTCACTTGGCACATATACACCTGTTAATAAGTTAAATAAAGTTGTTTTTCCTGCACCATTAGGGCCAATTAAGCCAACCAATTCATTTTTTTCAAACGTCATATCAACCATTGATACTGCCGATAGCCCACCAAAGTTTTTCGTTAATTTTTTAATCTCTAATAAACTCATCTGTCAACTCCTCCTTTCTTTGCTTTTAGAAATGTACTAAGCGAAAACTCTTTTTGCCCCAATAGTCCTTTTGGTCTGAAAATCATAACTAATAGCAATAAAACAGCATAAATAATCGTTCTCCAAACCCCAAGACTTTGTAAAAACACATTAATAAGCCCTAATACAATAGAGGAAATCACTGATCCAGTCATACTTCCAATCCCTCCAAAAACAACGATAATTAACACATCTATTGAATTTTGGAATGAAAAATCGTTTGGTGTAATAACTCCAATATAACTACCATACAAAGAGCCTGCAATACTGGCACATATCGCTCCAAATACAAAGGCTATCACTTTATATTTTAATATATGCACACCCATAACTTCTGCTGCAATCTCATTTTCACGAATAGCTAATGTCGCACGTCCTGAGCTACTGCGAATATAATTTGATACAAACATAACCGTTAAAATCATAAATATAAAGACAATAGACCACGTTGCCGTATCGGGTATATTACTAATTCCGGCTGCTCCATTTGTAATATTGTCCGCATTAGAAATGATAATACGAATAATTTCAGATGTTCCTAAAGTTGCAATAGCCAAATAATCTCCACTTAAACGCAATGTTGGTATGCCCACACAAACGGCTAAAACTCCTGCAAGAATTGCACCTACTAGTATACCTACAAGTAACCCTAAAACACCTGGCACTTGTTTATTAATAATTGCTCCAGAATAGGCACCAATCGCCATAAACCCTGCATGACCTAAAGAAAATTGACCTGCAATACCAATGACCAAATTCAAACTAACTGCCAACATAATATTGATTAAAATACTCACTAATGTTAATTCACTTGATTGTGTTAAAATAGATTGTGCGATTAATGTATCAATAAGCAACATACTAATTACTAGACTAACTACCCAAATGATATTTTGTTTACTGAATAATTTCATTTAGACACCTACACTTTCTCTTTAACGGCTTTGCCTAGCAAACCAGCCGGTTTAACAATTAAAATAACGATTAAAATCGCATAAACAAGAGCATCTTTATAAGAAGAAAACCCTAATACATTAACTACTGTTTCCAAAATACCGATTAAATAGCCACCTAACATTGCTCCTGGCACATTCCCAATTCCCCCTAAAACCGCTGCGATAAATGCTTTCAATCCCGGCTGCACTCCCATTAATGGCGATAACGAACCATAATACATACCAACGAGAACACCAGCAGCTCCTGCAAGTGCAGATCCTAATAAAAAGGTAAATGAAATCACATGATTGACATTAATGCCCATTAATTGTGCTGCTTCTTCATCTGTACTTACTGCTCGCATTGCCTTACCCATTTTTGTTTTTTTAATGGTTAAGGTCAATACAATCATTAAAATAATTGTTACTACTAAGATAATGATTTGTTTTATACTTATCTGCGTTCCTAAAATAGAAATCGCCGCATTTCCCAAAACATTTGGAAATGCTCTACTTTCACTCCCTACTGTTACCATCATCATATTTTCAATAAAATATGACACACCAATAGCTGTAATTAGCGCAGCAATGCGAGGGGATTTTCTAAGTGGTTTATATGCTACACGTTCTATAAGGACTCCACCCAATGCACAGATTAGCATTGTTAAAATGAGAGCAGCAAAAAAATCAATCTTCAAAACTGTAATGAAAAAATAACCAATATATGTTCCAAGCATTAACATATCGCCGTGGGCAAAGTTAATTAAACGAATAATTCCATAGACCATTGTGTATCCCAGTGCTACTAGAGCATAAATACTTCCTAATGATACCGCGTTAATAATTTGATCCATTGTTTCCTCCTTGTGCATTGAACAAAAACGGCTACAAATCAACACTTTGGTGTGATTTATAGCTGTTTTCATTACTAATTTAGCTTTTTACCCAGCTTTTCATCTTATTTTGGGTTGACAATTGTATAACTTGTTTCCTTTCCATTCACCAATTCAAGAACATAAGTTGATTTCACAACATTATGATTTTCATCAATACTAAATTTCCCTGTGACCCCTTCATAGTTTTTCACATTTGCCAATGCTTCTGTTATTTTTTGCGTATCAACTTCTCCAGCAGTTTCAATGGCACTTATCAACACACCTGAAGCATCATAAGCTAAAGCTGCAAATGCATCAGCCTCTTTATTATATTTTTCACGGTATGCTTTTAAGAAATTTTGGACTTTAGCATCTGTTGATAATGTAGTAAAATGATTTGTATAAAATACTTTATTCACATTTTCTGCACCTGCCAACTCAACCAAAGTATCACTAGCAAATCCATCTCCACCTAAAATAGCTTTATCTATTCCAGTTGTTCGTGCTTGTTTAATAATCAATCCAGCCTCTTCATAATATCCTGCAACTAACAACACATCATAATCTAATGTTTTCAATTTTGTTAAAATCGCATTAAAATCTTTATCTCCTGCTTGGAAATTTTCTGTTGCGACAATCTCTCCTGAATAATTAGAAACAAACGCTTCTGAAAGACCTTTGGCATAGTCTGATGAGGTATCTTTTAAAAGAACAACTTTCTTAGCATGTAGTGTTTCATCAGCAAATGTTGCGAGTGCTTTTCCTTGGAAAGAATCACTATAAGCTACACGATAAATGTAATTTAATACTTTCCCACTGCTATCCTTAATCACATTATCTCCTGTTGCAGCAGGTAAGACAACGGGTGTTTTTGCTTTAGTTGCCACTGGAACTTGTGCTAATGCATCTGCTGTTGTGGCAGGTCCTAAAATCCCTACAACGTTTTTCTCTGTTAGACTTGTTGCAACACTTGCGGATTCTTTTGTATCTGATTTATTATCTAATTTAACAAGCTCAATTTGTTTCCCTAAAACACCACCACTTGCATTTTTTTCTTCTACGGCTAATTGAATAGCATCTAGCATTGGTGTTCCATACGAAGCTACTTTACCAGATAACTCTAAATTTGTTCCAATAGTAATCGTTGTTGCTTGACTTACTGATTTAGATTTTGTATTTGCTGCACTTGAGCAACCGGCTAATACTAGAGTTGCCAAAGCTATAACACTAACTATTTTTTTCTTTCTCATGTTAATGTAACTCCCATCTTTTCTTCTCATTTATTTTTAATAGATGTGTTTCATTATAAAATAGTCAGACAATTTTGTCAATTTTAAATTTGCATTTTTTTTATTTTTCATGTATAGTGAACGTAATTCAACATTAAGGGGATCCTTTATGAAACATTTTAAAATTGGTTTACGCACATTTAAAACTGCTACAGCCGTTGCTATCTGTTTATTAATTAGTCATCTCATTTCTCGTGATAGCCCTGTTTTATCTTGTTTGGCAGCAGTTTATTGTCTACGAACAGATGCCGCCTCATCATATCATTTTAGTAAACACCGAATTTTTGGCACATCTATTGGTGTCTTTGTGTCTATTGGAGCAATCTTTATTCAAAATATATTGACTCGGACAATATTCAGCGACACATTATTAGTATTTATCGGTGTCATTGCCGTCATTATTTTTTGTAATATGACCAAGCACCCTGAGGGAATTATCACATCTGTGTCAACATTTTTAATTATTTGCTTTAATACACCTGCAACTGAAACAATCCACTATGCTTTTTTTAGAATTTTTGATGTCCTTATTGGTGCTAGTGTAGCCGTTTTAGTAGACTTCAGTTTGCCTGGAAAAAAATCTTAGCCAAGACATTAAAAACATCTTTAAACATTCCAGACACCCTATTATGTGAACTCATGATAAATATCATAACAATACGTCACATGCTACTCTCTACTATCTGATTGCTCGAATATAAATAGTATCATACATCACATGAAAACTGTGACTTTGCCAAATACTATTGCTAAAAAATAGATTTTATATAAAAACAAGCGTGTTGGTAAGAACAAAATTTACCAACACGCTTTATTGTATTTTTGCAAACACATCTTTGCATCGAAAATGACTGAGGTATGTGAGTTTGTCACGTACTCGTTTTTTCACCCTACTTTTTCCTAAATACTACATCACTCTCTTTTTATCATATTATCACTTTATATCTTCAAAAGAGTCTACAAACAATAAAAATCGCGATAAATCCATGTGAACATTGATTTATCGCGATTTTAAACAAACCCCTACATTCCACAAAGAACGTAGAGGGATAAGTCAAAGCATAATAAAAATCTTTTACTCTTTCATAGATTTATAATCTAGCCTTTTTAATCACAGTTTATTCGCATTACTTAGTAGATTTAATAGGTTGATCTGCTAATAATTCTAACTTATGTAAATGGTTACCCCAGTTTTTATCACCGAATGATACATCGAAAGATTTCACACGTTTATTAACACCTATAACAACTGTACGGAATTGTAGTGGTAACGTAAAGACTTCTTCTTGAGCAAATTTTTGCCATTCTTTAAAAGCAGCCACTTGTTTTTCTCTATCAAACATATCTTTTGAGTCAAATTTACTTAAAATATCACTATATTCTTTAGTCATGAAGCGTGAATAGTTATTTGCTGTATCTCCCCATAATCTATTTGGATTTGGATTTCCACCTACGCTCCATGCAGCAACGTAAATATCAATACTTGGATCATCTCCTTGAACTAATTTATAGAATGATTTAAACTCAATTGTACGTCCATTCGTTAATTGAACATCTAAACCAACTTCTTTCCATTGTTGGATATAGTAGTTAGCTTGTGTATCTGAGTCTGCACTTGACATAAATCCTAATTGAATCGTTAATTTTTGTCCTTTTGGATCTTCACGTAATCCATCGCCATCAACATCTTTATAGCCTGCTTCATCTAATAGCTTGATAGCTTTTTCTTTATCATAAGCATATCCCGGCACTGTACTATCACGTAAATCTTTAAATGTTGGTACAATTAATGAGTTCGCTCTAACACGTAAATCTCCATAGAATGATTGAGAAAACTCATCAACATTTAACGCGTAACTCATTGCTTGACGTAATGATTTATTTGACATTTTAGCCTCAGGATTGTATGCCACTTTTTCAGCTTCTTTATCCCATGTTCCTGTTTTAAAGCCTAAGTATGTAATCACATTATTCCATCTTCCTAAGAACTCAACATTATCTAACTCTTTAAATGCTTCATATTTCTCTTTAGTTGTAGGAACAGTTATGATGTCATACTCACCTTTTTTAAATTCATCTGCAGCACTATTTGAGTTAACAACGCTAACAATAACACCCTCTAATTTTGGTTTACCTTGCCAATAGTATTCATTTGCTTCAAGTGTAACAGACTCACCGGCTACAATACTTTTTAGTCTAAACGCACCTAAACCAACTGGATTTTTACGTACCGCATCTGAAGCAGCTTGTTGTGCAACTGGAATATTTCCAAAAATATGTTTTGGCAAAGCACTACTCCAGAATCCACCACCTTGAATAACATCTGGTGTCATTTCAGTTAATTCAAATGTTACAGAATAGTCACTGTTTTTCTTAATTCCTGAAATGCTCTCAGCTTTACCTGCATGATAATCTTCCATTCCAACAATATCTTTAACGGAACTATAACGTGTTCCTGTATAATCTTTATGACCAATCACTTCAAAAGCATAAATGTAATCATCAATCTTGAAATCATGACCGTCAGACCATTTTAATCCTTCTTTGATTGTAACTGTTACTGTTTTTTTATCAATATCGTATTCTAATTTACCCATACCTTTATCAGTAATACGTTGATTATCATCATAGATAAACAAAGATTCATCTAAAAATTGAATAACTTCACTATCTGGGGAAGCTTCATAATAGTTTGCATTTAACAAGCCGTCAAATGGACTTTCTGATACAAGTGCATATTTTAATATACCACCTTTAATAGCTGTCCCTTCATTTTCTACTTTTAGAGGAAAATTAGATTTTAATGTTTCCGAATTTGCAGTATTATCAGAAGCTCCGTCTTTTGATGCATTATCTTGGTTATTTCCACATGCAGCTAATAAAACTGTTGCAGCTAACCCTAAAAACCATTTTGCTTTTTTATTCATAATGTATAACTCCTTTTTTGTTTTGTGAATAAATGATTGACCAATCGAGTTTATTCGTTTTCGGGTGCCAACCCTTTGAGGTGTTCCACGTTAACGATATACTCTCCAACATGTGTATAAAACAGTATTTTATACATGTGTAATATTTTTGGCATAATATGCTACACAACACGATTATCCCGACACATTTTCGATTAAACTTTCTATTAATCGGCAAAGTATAACATAAAACAAGAATAACTATACTCTACATGTATAATTATTAATACAGACAGCGGACACCCCTTTCTATTAAACTCAAGAGTTCATTTCATAAAATTATGAGAACTTTCTAATATAATAAACTATTTTTTAATTTTTAGCAACCCTTTTCTGAATTTTTTGTCAATTCTAATCCCGGTTTTGCATTTAAAGTCAGATTTGCCAGTCTATTTTGACAATAATTGTGGTATGCAGCAGCTCCTATCATAGCAGCATTATCTCCACATAAACGAAAATCTGGCACACTAAATTGAACAGTAGGAAACTCTTTTTCAAATAATTCACTAAGAGCAAATCGCAAACCTTTATTGGCTGCCACACCACCAGCTAATATAAATTGTTTAACAGGGTATTCTAGTAATGCCTGCTTTGTCTTGTGTACCAACACATCAATTATACTAGCTTGAAAACTGGCTGCTAAATCTTCTGGATTTATTGTATCGCCTTTTTGTTTGGCGTTATGCACCGTATTAATGACGGCACTTTTTAAGCCACTAAAACTAAAATCATAATGATTGTCATGTATCATTGCTCTTGGAAAAGCAAGTGTGTCTTGCCCTTTTTGTGCCAATTCATCAATCGCTTTCCCTCCTGGATAAGACAAATTGAGAATACGTCCAATTTTATCATAGGCTTCGCCCACAGCATCATCTCGTGTTTCGCCAATAACTTGAAAATCATTATTCTTTTCCATATATACTAACTCTGTATGTCCCCCACTTACCAATAGAGCTAATAACGGAAATTGTAATGGCTGATGCAACTGACTAGCATAAATATGCCCTGCCATGTGATTTACTGGAATGAGGGGTTTTTGATATGCCATAGCTAAAGCCTTGGCTGCACTAATTCCAACCAACAAAGACCCAACCAATCCCGGCCCTTCAGTTACAGCAAAAGCATCTATATCTTCCATACTCATATTAGCAATGCGTAATGCTTCATCAATCACTTGTGTAATTTGTTCAACATGATGTCTACTTGCCACTTCAGGAACCACACCACCAAACCGCATATGGCTTTTAATTTGTGAGGCTACAATATTTGAAAGTTGCTCATTGCCATTTTTCACAACCGATGCACTTGTTTCATCACAACTCGATTCAATCGCTAAAATAAATACGTCTTTCATACATTCTCCCATCTGTAAATCCATGCGTCTTCTATTGGATTTTTATAGTACCTTTTTCGTTCACTTATTTTCTTAAACCCTATTGTTTCATAGAATTGTTTGGCAGGCTCATTACTTGCTCTTACTTCTAAGTAACATGTCTGATAATGTTTTTGTTTCAGCTCACATTCTAATGCCTGCCATAATGCTTTAGCATAGCCTTGTCTTTGATAAGACTTTAAAATAGCTATATTAAGAATTTCCGCCTCATCATATAAAAGATGCGCCCCAATAAACCCTGCCTCATGAATAAAATATACGGCATAAGGTTGCTGCATATCTGTTATATAATCTTGCAAACTCCATGATAAATTTGCTTGTTGTGATACATGATAAATAAAAGGAGCATGAGTTTGATTTGCCTTAATTATTTTCCCCATGCGACTCTCTCCACTAATATGTCATCTTTTTGAAGCTGTCCATTCTGTTTCTCCCAATTCACTTCTGCTTCAACTTTATTCAAATAAAACGGAGTAAGCACATGGACATCAGTTGGTTGTACTGTATGCATTAAAGGTAACATATACTTAGCCTCTGGATAGGCTTTAACATACCGAATATGCTTACTTGCCATTTGAGCAATATAGTGTTGAAGAACAGTTTCATACACATCAATATCTGGACTAACAAACAAAATCGGTTTAGAATAAGCACACACACGCTCCAACAACGCTTCAAAAGATAGATAACTATCTTGAACTTTAGCTTCTCCGTTACAGTACATGCCTGCATAAACATGTTGGCGTCGTGCATCAAAAAATGGCACAATTAATGTATCTTTTTGTCCTATACTTCCTTGTGCCAAAGCTGCTAAACTGGATACAGCATAAAGTGGGATATTCAATGCATACGCAAGTGTTTTTGCAAACGTAACACCAATACGTAACCCTGTATATGAACCCGGCCCATTCGATACAATAATACGATTAATCTGTTTCACATCAAGATGTGCTTTATGCAACACCGTATCAACAGCAGGTGCTAAATGAATACTATGTTGTAACGTATCATATTGTACATGATGTTCTAAACACACGTCTTGATGAAACACAGCAACAGAAAGCGCCTTATTAGATGCCTCAATAATTAATGTATACATAACATTCTCCTTTATATTTTTCAATATTATAGCATAAATTATACAAAAGTGCTTTCTAAGATATATCAGATTGCATTTTACACAAACTCCTTATCTATAAACCAAAAAAGACTATAAAATCATCTAGTCACTCACCATCAAAATAAGCCTACAACATACTGTACTAATAAACCAAAAAATCTCATCAACACAATTTATGCCTACGTAAAATCATGTAGATTATAATACTCAAAAACAATAGGGACCGGGAAAAAACTAAAATTTTAGCCTTTCGATTAACATTTGAAAAATTGAAAACAGCTTAGAATCAACGTTTCTGATGACGTCATTATAAGCTGTTTTTTTATTTTTAAGACTTTTTCCCAGTCCCCTATATGTTATAAAATTTATCCGTTTGCTTCTACTCTTCTGGCTCTTTTCAGTGTGCAAAACGTAAAATTTAAAGAGCGTTGGCTTTTCCTTTGCCAACGCCCTTATATGTTATGTATATTACATAAAATTTGTCCGTTTGCTTCTAATACTTTGGCATGTCTTTTATTTTTCTGACGTATGACGTTTTGAACCGTGAGAGCCTATTATTAAAAAGAGAATGCCTGATAAAATAAACGATATAGCTTGATATATGCTATGTTTCGGTGTATCTGCTCCTGTTTTTGGCAATAATTTTTCGTCACTATCTCTTTTATCGGCAGTTGTTTTATCATTGTTATTTTTATGTCTTTTATCATCATTTGCCTGATTAGTTGACTGTTCTGTTTTCTCTAAATCTTTTGGTGAACTAGGATTTGTTCCTATGGTTCCTTTATCTTCTTGGGCAGATACTTCTTCTTTTTTGTCGGTATCTTTATTAGTGTTATCTATCTTTTCTAATGAGCTTATTGGTTTATTCCCATTATTTTGAATTAATGGTGTCTTATGTTCCGGATTTTCTTTAGGAACACTATCGCGTTTATTCTCTGGTTGTTTTGCTTCACTTGGATTGGTTTTGCTTGATGAGGTATTCTCTTTTGTTTCTAACGGAATTGAACTATTATTTGGCGTTTCAGTATCTTTATTAGAAATATTATCCTCTTTATTTTCTGGTTGCTCTGTTTCACTTGAATTAGCTTTGCTTGATGAGGTATTCTCTTTTGTTTCTAACGAAGTTGAACTATTATTTGGCGTTTCAGTATCTTTATTAGAAATATTATCCTCTTTATTTTCTGGTTGCTCTGTTTCACTTGAATTAGCTTTGCTTGATGAGGTATTCTCTTTTGGTTCTAACGAAGTTGAACTATCATTTGGAGTTTCAGTATCTTTATTAGAAATATTATCCTCTTTATTTTCTGGTTGCTCTGTTTCACTTGAATTAGCTTTGTTTGATGAGGTATTCTCTTTTGGTTCTAACGAAGTTGAACTATCATTTGGAGTTTCAGTATTATCATTAGGGGGTGTATCCATATGATTTGTATCATTTGATAAAGGGCTAATCACTTGAATGGTAACATGTAAGTCTGCTGTTGTATTGTCCGGGTAAGTAATCTGGAGTGTAGCACTTTTTTCACCGATAGTACTTGTATTTGGAGCTTGACTCCATGCTATTGTCGTTCCTTGTGGAAAAGAATCTGCATTTTGCAATACTTCAGAAGCAGATAACGTATGATGTTGTTCAACTTGATTGGTTTCTTTAGCTAATGGCGGATATACCTCCTTGTAAATAGGAAGATATGTATATGTCACAGTTTGTGTACCGTTTAAAAGAGTCAATGTATTTTCTGACTGAAATCCTTTAGCAGTAGCTAAATTATTTCTAACTAAACGATGTTTATCAACCATAATATCCGTTCCAATAATTTCTTTAGTAGAACCTAACAAACCTGTTAGTTCTCTAGGTTGTCTAATCTCTTCCCCTGTCAAATCATTGATATAACGGATAATAATTTTAGGGTTATTTACTGTATAGCCAAGTGAACTCAATTTAATTTGTTGTTTATTTGTTCCGTCAATAGTTGAGGCAAATACTCCAAAAGAACGCAGTTGTGCTTCCGATCTATTAAATCGGCTATCTACAGTTTTAGTAAAAGTAGTTTCCCCATACGTGAACGTAAAAATTGGATTTTCTTTCCCACCATAAGTTAATGAGAAAGGTACAAAGGTATTACTTGGCGTTCCTTCGAGGAAATCTGCGCCAGTAGACGATACAAATCCTCTACTATTCGAGTAGATGAAACTTCCAAACGCTCTCCCTTTTGCACCAAATAAAAATGGGTCGCTCTCAGAATAACGATTTCCACTTGGATTTGTTGAATTATGATGGGTATCTAGTTTGAACCCAAATGAATTTTTTATTCCACCTAATCCTAAAGACTCTCCAGAGTGCCCAAAGTTCCCTACATTCGCATCAAGAAACAGAAAAGATATGCCATCACCTGCTTTAAATGTACTCGCTGAGTTTTGCGTTTTGACTTTATCACCCAAATTAATTTGCCCAGCAATACTAAAAGGACGATGAATATCAATCTTTTCTGATAAATATATCCCTCCAACTTGATTTTCTCTATCTTCAGTCAAAATTAAAGCACCGTCTTCTCCTACATCTGCTTGACCATATAACCAAAGTGAATCATAAATTTCTTCTAGTGTCGTTACCTCGATAGCCTCTGGTTCTGTGTATGTCGCATCACTCAAATTTGTCTGTGCATAGACTATTGTCATTGCATTCATTGATGATACTACTGGGGGCATATAAGCATAGAACAAACTAGCTGAAACTGTCAATACAGCACACCGTCTTTTGAAATTTCTCATAAGTATCTCCTTTTTTATATAATCATTTATATAGTCATATAAACAAGATTTATTATAGCAGAATGATGTAAAATACTATGCAAAATTCTGTAAAGGTTTTGTAAATGATATAAAATATAACTTGACTCCCTCTATTTTATAACCCTATATTTTACTAGCACCTCATTAAAAATCTCTTAACCCTCACTCGTGCATACTTACTGTATATGTTTTTGTGCAATACTAGCTAAACATAAATATTACTCTTAACTATATCTGCTATTTCACATCGGCGTACGCTCACTATAAATACAAGTAGATTCCAAATAGATGTGCAACCTTGTTTTAATACTAGAAATAGATTGTGTTTAAACACATACTCTACTCATCATGCATTACAAACATTATCTTTCAAAGTAGATTTTTCTTTAATTCACTCAAATTCACTAAAAATGGATTGTATTTGAACATATACTCTACTCATCATGCATTTCTCCCTAGGTATTCTAGTCAATATACTGACTAGAAATAAATTATTTAAACAGCCACTCTATTGCACTATAAACTAAAAACAGTAAGAAACCACGTGTCAAAACTGTTGATTTCTTACTGCTATTTTTAAAAGTTTATTTTAAAATTTACGTTTTTAAGACTTATGCCCATACACTCTCTAAAACATTCGTCTGATCCCTATCAGGTCCAACAGAAAACGTCGAAATACGTACGCCGACTAGTTCAGCAATACGACGCACATAATTACGTGCATTTTCTGGCAATTCTTCTAATGTACGGCAAGATGTAATGTCTTCACTCCACCCCGGTAATGTTTCATAAATTGGCTTACAATCTGATAATTCTTTCAAACTAGCTGGATAATGTGTAATACGTTCGCCATTAGATTTTTCATAAGCAACACAGATTTTTACTTCACTTAGTCCACTCAATACATCAATACTGTTCAATGATAAGTTAGTAATTCCAGACACACGTTTAGAATGACGCATAACAACAGAGTCAAACCAACCTACACGACGTGGACGTCCTGTTGTCGTCCCATATTCACGACCAATTTCACGAATACGTTCGCCAATTTCATCAAATAATTCCGTTGGGAATGGTCCATCCCCTACACGTGACGTATAGGCTTTACATACGCCAACAACTTTGTCAATTTTACTTGGTCCTACACCACTTCCAATTGTCACTCCTCCAGCTACTGGATTAGAAGATGTTACAAACGGATATGTCCCTTGATCAATATCAAGCATAACACCTTGAGCCCCTTCAAACAATACACGTTTACCAGCATCTAAAGCATCATTTAAAACAACTGACGTATCACACACATATTTTTTTATTAATTGACCATAACCATAATATTCTTCGAAAATATCCTCAAACGCTAACGATTTTGCACCATACATTTTTTCAAACAAGCGATTTTTCTCATCTAAATTAATGCGTAAACGTTCTTCAAAAATCTCTTTATCCAATAAATCGGCAATACGAATACCTATACGTGCCGCTTTATCCATATAGGCAGGCCCAATACCTTTAATG
Source organism: Granulicatella sp. WM01 (assembly GCF_004570605.1). Lineage (GTDB taxonomy): Bacteria > Bacillota > Bacilli > Lactobacillales > Aerococcaceae > WM01. Next base: position 21,878 of record NZ_SPPB01000003.1, read on the forward strand.
GTTGTACCAATTTTATTTTCGCCTTTAGATTCTTCTTGCAATCTATCCAATTCAATGTGGTATGGCAAAATAACATGAGCACGATCTGAAATACGCAAATTACTTGTATCAATTCCTTTGTCTGCTAAATAGTCCAACTCTTTGATTAAAGATTTAGGATTGACTACGACACCATTTCCAATGACACTAATTTTTTCTGGAGAAAAAATACCTGAAGGAATAAGATGCAATTTATACGTCACACCTCCAAATTTAATGGTATGCCCTGCATTATCACCACCTTGATAACGTGCAATAACCTCTGCATTCTCGCTTAAAAAATCGGTAATTTTACCTTTGCCTTCGTCGCCCCATTGTGTTCCAACAACTACTACTGATGACATAAACTACACCCTTTCTGGTCGGTAGATCTTTCTACACAAAAAATTATTTTCATAAAAAATGTACCGCACATGGAGAATCCTACTTATAGCTGCTTCCTTCCAGATCTGACTCGATTCATAAGCTCTCCATTGCCGTACGTCTTGATTATACCAAACTTTCCTAAAGATAGCTAGTATTTTTTACTATTTTTCCACATTTTTCTATTCACTCTGCCAAGCAATACCTTTTTTCACAACATTTCAATCTTTATCTTGTGTCTTTTGATAAATTTTCAACTCATCATAAAAAGCACTCTCTCCAAACTTACTGCTTTTATCCTATTTTCCTTTTACATTTTGGCATACAATATCTGCACCTTATTCAAGACATGCATTTCATTTTTTATTGCTATCCTTAAAACAACTAGTCACTCCATTTTGCCCTCTCCCAAAACTACAGATTTCTTTACGCATCACCATATCCAAAACTAAAACTCTATTTACATAGAACACTCCATTAAACAACACCTCTACCGATAGTCTTGTACTCACAGTAAACTGCACCATACCTCGAACTGTACCTCTTTCAATATGTGGCATTCTATCAAACATCAACTCTATCAATAGGACGCTAATTACATACAACATTATACTCACAGTAAACTGCACCATACCTCGAACTGTACCTCTTTCAGTATGTGGCACTCCATTAAACATCAACTCTATCAATAGAACGCTAATTACATACAACATTATACTCACAGTAAACTGCACTATACCTCGAACTGTACCTCTTTCAATATGTGGCACTCTATCAAACATCAACTCTATCAATAGAACGCTAATTACATACAACATTATACTCACAGTAAACTGCACTATACCTCAAACTGTACCTCTTTCAATATGTGGCATTCTATCAAACATCAACTCTATCAAGAGAACGCTAATCACACACAACACTCTACTCACAGTAAACTGCACTATACCTCAAACTGTACCTCTTTCAGTATGTGGCACTCTATTAAGCATCAACTCTACCAATAGAACGCTACTCACATACGACATTCTACTCACAGTAAACCGCACCATACCTCGAACTGTACCTCTTTCAATATGTAGCATTCTATCAAACATCAACTCTACCAATAGGACGCTAATCACACACAACATTCTACTCACAGTAAACTGCACTATACCTCAAACTATACCTCTTTCAGTATGTGGCACTCTATTAAGCATCAACTCTACCAATAGGACGCTAATCACACAACACTCTACTCACAGTAAACTGCACTATATCTCGAACTGTACCTCTTTCAATATGTGGCATTCTATTAAGCATCAACTCTACCAATAGGACGCTATCCACGTACAGTATTCGCTCCACAATATGCTACATATATCTACAACAATGACTTTTGTATTGAGGAGTTTGAAATAATAGTTCTCCATTTTTTTGGTGCTTTGTGGTATGATAAAAATGGACGTAAAGGAGAATACTATGGAAGATTTTAAAGTAATTGATTTACATAAGACGTACGGCATTAAAACATTGTTAAATGGTGTATCATTTACAATACGCCAAGGTGAACATGTCGGATTAATTGGACAGAATGGGACAGGAAAAAGTTCGTTGCTTTCTATTTTGAGTCGGCAGGATTCAGCAGATTCGGGGATTATTGAAACATCATCACGCTATCGGATTGGTTATTTGAAACAAGATCCGGTACTTAACCCTGAGCATACTGTTTTTCAAGCTGTATATCACGAAGATACACCACTCCTTCAAACTATTACACGCTATGAACGGGCATTGGGTGACTTAGAAAAAGATGCCCATTCCTTGCAGTTTCAAAAAGCCTACGAAGAAGCTGAACAAATGATGACACGTTTAGACGCATGGCAATATGACGTGAAAATTAAAACTATTTTAACAAAATTAGGCATTACTCATCTATCTCAAAAAATTTCTGAGCTTTCTGGTGGTCAACGTAAACGAATTGGTTTAGCACAAGTTCTCATTCAAGAACCTGATTTGTTGCTATTAGATGAACCGACCAACCACCTAGATTATGATAGTATCGAATGGTTAGAGCAATATTTAGCTGATTACAAAGGAAGCCTACTTTTAGTAACGCATGACCGGTATTTTTTAGAGAGGGTAGTTAGTAAAATCTTTGAGTTAACGCAAGGAAGAATTGACGTTTATGAAGGAAATTATCAAACTTATCTTAGTCAAAAAGCTGAACGTATTGCACTTCAAGAACGTTTCCACGAAAAACAATTAAAACGCTACACTTCTGAGTTGGAATGGATGAGAAAAGGTGCAAAAGCTCGTACGACTAAACAGCAAGCACGAATTGGACGTTTTGCCTCACTTGAAGAGCAAGTGAAACAAAAACAAACAACCAACACATTGGAACTCTCTTTGGAGGGATCCCGTCTTGGCAAAAAAGTGCTGACTTTTGAACAAGTCGATTTAGTAATGCATGGGCATTCCATTTTAAAACAATTTGACTATATTGTACAAACACATGATTGTATCGGAATCGTCGGCAATAATGGTGTGGGAAAATCTACATTATTGAACGCTATTGCTGGACTTTTGCCATTTACAAGCGGCATTTACAGTATGGGAGAAACTGTCAAACTCGCTTATTATAAGCAACTATCTGATGACTTACCTAACGAAAAACGTGTCATTAGCTATTTACAAGAAGTTGCCGAAGAAGTTGACTTAAAAGGAGGAGAAAGAGTAGGTATTGCTGAACTACTCGAAACGTTTTTATTTCCAAGAAGTACACACGGAACATTAATTAAAACATTGTCTGGTGGCGAAAAAAGACGTCTGTACTTGCTGCGGTTATTGATTGAAAAACCAAACGTTTTACTTTTGGACGAGCCGACAAACGACCTTGACATTGATACACTTTCTGTACTAGAAGATTACTTGGACAATTTCTCAGGAGCTACACTTATCGTATCACATGACCGGTATTTTTTAGATCGTGTTACCGACAAGTTAATTATTTTAGACGGACAAGGTCACGTTGACACTTATTTAGGTTCAATGAGTGACTATTTACAAAGTAGACAAACTACAATTGAGTCTACCACTCCCATTAAAGAGGCAGAAAGACCTCGTCGTCGTGAAAACAAACGGAAAATGACCTACCATGAACAAAAAGAGTGGGAAAGTATTGAAGATGATATTATGCATTTGGAGCAAACTATAAACACTCTGCAAACTGAAATGGCACAGTGTGGGAGTGACTTTGAAACATTACAGCAATTACATCTTCAACTCGATGCTTTAAATGATCAATTAGTTGAAAAAATGGAGCGTTGGGAATATTTGAGTGAATTAACATAATAAGAAAACACTGCTCATAACATAAAAGAGGCACTATCCCCCAAGAGATATAGTGCCTTTTTTATGTTGTTGTACCAATTCTACAATCAAAACATATATTTTCTTTCAATATTTAATCTTTATATTTTGATTGGATTAATTTTTTTTCTAAAAAATTATCATTGTAATGTGTCATATAAAAAACAAGTACTATTGTTAATACTGTTGCAAATCCATGTATTTGCAAAGCTGTTGGAATATCTATTCCCATAAATAAAATGACACACGTTAATAAAGTTGGCATACCTAATGTATTTAAAATGAGATTAAGGCATTCTTTATATGTTTTAATTGTAAAAAGTTTAGATTGACGTGTAAGCCATAGAAAAAATGCCGCTCCCAAAACAATCAATAACATATTAGTTGCAATAAGCATAGCACTTGAGAGCAAAATATAACTCACTGCATAGCCACGATTAGCTGTAAACCATTGTTTTGAAATAAAATGCTTGATACTTTCCACATCTGTTAATACTTTTGTGTCCAAAGGCTGACTATACGGCACTTTAGATACTGTTTGTTCTTTTACTTTAATATAAAATCCAATCGTATCAAAATAAATTCCTTTATCAACAGTATCTAGGAAACGTTCTTGTTCAGGCAACCACCCTGCAACTTGTCCTTTCTGAAACGCACTACCTTGTAACGTATCGCCTTGAATAGTTACCTTTTGAAGTGGAGCAATTGCTTCATCAGTGATGCTATCTAATATATGTGGTACAAACACCTCTAAAGATACTGTATTGATTTGAACTGTTCGTAATGTAATCGGAAACATTATGCAACTAACTAAAAAAACAAATATCATAAACATTGTCCCATAATTTAAAGTATTGCGTTGTTTAAACATTCTCTTTGGAGAAAAAATACTACTAAAATAATGTATCATGTTTGATTGTTTCATCATATTCTCTCTTTCTATATCATTTAAATAAATGGCATTCACGTATCCATTAATGTATCATATTTTTTAGCATTCCGCAAAAGAATACACTAAACCTTTTCAAAACGATTGTGTCACATTTTACTCATTTTTACGCTTCAAATGAATAAAAAGTGGTAGAAAGACCACTTTTTTATCGCTTTTTTTATCCTTTTGTCCCACCTCTTGACAAACCAGACACAAAATGTTTCTGCAAGAAGAAAAACAATAAGGAAATTGGTACTGCTACAAATAACGCTCCAGCAGCAAATAGTGCCACACGTTCATTTTTAACATCTAAAATAAACGTTTGCAAACCTACAGCCACTGTGTATGTTTCTTTTGTACGTAGTAAGAAACTAGACAGAATAAAATCTCCAAACGGTCCCATAAATGCCCATAGTGCTTGAACAGCAACCATTGGTCGAACAAGTGGTAAGACGATTTGCCAAAATATTCTAAAATGACCTGCTCCATCTAATTTTGCAGCTTCATCTAAAGACCTTGGCACAGTATCGAAATAACCTTTCATTAACCATGTATTCATTGGAATACCTCCTCCAACATAAATGAGGATAATAAACCAATTTTTATTTAATGCTCCTAGCATCAATGCCACAACAAAGAAAGCCGTTAACGCCGCCATAACGGGTACCATTTGTACAATCATAAAGAACATTAAACTCTTTTTACGCCCAACAAAATGGTAACGGCTAAATGCATAGCCTGTTAAAATAATCGTTATCGTTTGAATAATCATTGTTGAACCAGCAATAATCAATGTATTTAAATACCACTGTCCATATAATGTTTCCTCAAACAAACGTCTAAAATTCTCTAACGTTAATTGCACATTAAAATCCAAAGAAAATGCTGCAACTTGTCCTGCTTTAAAAGCAGATAGTGCCGTAATGGCAATCGGATATAACACAATAACAGAGAAAAAAATCAGATAGGCATACGTTAATAGTTGTAAAATGAGTTTTTTTCTTTTACTAGATTTCATTTTTACTGCCATATTTAATCCTCCATTTCAAATGCGTGTAATTTTTTAAACGTGACAAGTGAAATTCCAATCACGATAATCGAAATAATTAATGTTACTGCTGCAGCTAATGAAAATTGTGGCGATGTACTAGTTGTCAATTTATAAATCCATGAAATCAAAATATCTGTTGAACCAGCACCACCTCCAACTGACCCTGGGCCACCTTGGTTAAACAAATAAATAACAGAAAAGTTATTGAAATTCCCTGTATACTGCGTAATCAAAGACGGTGCAGCTACAGCTAAAATTGTTGGAAACGTAATGTGTTTAAATTTTTGCCACGCATTTGCGCCATCAATCGTAGCTGCCTCATACAAATCATGTGGAATAGCTTGTAAAATACCTAAAGTTAGCACATAAATATACGGTGTTGCTAGCCATGCTTGAACAAAAATAACTGCAAATTTTGTCCAAAACGGATCTGTTTTCCACGGAATTATCCCAAAATCCAAAAATGGAAATAACGATTTTATAAACGGTAACACTTGCGTATTAATCGCACCTAAACTATCGTTAAACATATTACTAAACGTTAAAATAGTAATAAATCCTGGAACTGCCCATGGGAGCAAAAAGATAATCCCAAAAATTCGTTTTCCTTTAACAAAAGATTGATTAGCAACAACTGCTGTAAAAATCCCCATGACAATTTGTAATGTAGAAGCAGCCAAAGACCAAATAATTGTCCAGCCTAGTACAGACAAAAATGCATTTTGGAATGTACTCAATGCCCCAATTTTAATAAAATTGTCAAATCCTACCCAATCTAAAAGTTTTTGTGGAGGAATATGTTGAAAATCATAATTAGTCAGTGCAATTAGGATAGATACAATCACTGGGAATAAAATAACAAATATCATTAAAAGATAAGCAGGTGTTACTAACACATACGGAAATCCATGTTGATAAACATTTTTAAGATTTTCCTTTGGCGAAATTGCAACCTTTTCTCCATTATTCCACATTTTTGCAATTTTTCTTGCATCAATCACATTAACCACATGAAATATTGCATAAATGGCTATAATAAGACATTGTAATACACCTCTAATCAGCATAAATAATGAATTATCACGTCCTGCTTGGTATCCCAATGTGAATAATTCGTCTATATTGTACACACCATCTATTGCCATTTGATAGATAAAAAGCATACATATACTAGCAAACACAATTCCTTTGAACCATTGTCCATTATAAAATTGTCCTGCACCTGGGAAAAACGTAGACAATCCAATGGCTACTTTTTCATTTTTTTTCGTATTCATAGTGTCCTCTCCTTTAGTGCATAAATAATCTATTGCAACCATGTTGCATAAGGTTATCACTACCTAAGTGTTTTCTGTTACCTCTTTTTCATATATCCATTATACCATGCCAATTTAGTTTTGTAATCGTTATCCTAGATGTTACCGATAACAATTTGCACGATACATTTTTCCTATACTCTCTCCTCACATCTCGTTATATGCTCTCTAATTAAATAGTGCCTCACTAATACGTAAATATAGCATGATTACACATAAAATAATATATAGTATATACAAAGATTACTAAAAAAACGCATTTCTTTAATTGGTAGACTTTTCAAAAGTGCCTTAATCTTATCAAGTGCAAGACTCCTTATTAAATAGGTGTATTGGATTGACTAGATACACTTATTAAACACGACGTCTCCTCAGTTGAGGTATATATCTTGTCTAAATGTTGAGAATTTTCAAATGCTTAAAAACAACTTTAACATTATAAAATGCATCCTTAATGTACAGTTATTTCAATTCATTATAATTTATTACAACCATAAAAACGCACTCATTCTATAAAACCTAGCACTTCACATGATTAGTCATACAAAGACATGTTGTTCAAACACACACTCATTCAAACAAACTTCCCCTTACTCTTCTCAGAACTACCTTCACATATTGAAAGTAAACTATAAAAACTGTATGATATTATTCCGTTTGGAAGATATACCATACAGTTTTTTGTATTCACAATACATTTATGTTAAGGACTATTTCTCGTTATAAAATGCACGTTTATTCTATTGCATAAGCTATGATAAACTCAAATTTAGTACACTATTTCTTTCATTTAAAGCACCCCTATGCTATCCCTTTTTTTAAACACACTATGCACGTTTTCTTCTAAATAACCAGATACCTAAACTAATAGCTCCTACACCCAATGTCAATGGAGCAGTTGCATTTGCTTCGCCTGTATAAGGTAATTCATTCTTCCCTTGAGATAATGGTTTTGATTGAGGAGATGACGAAGCGTGGTGCGATGACTGTTTATTTTTATTATCATGTTTGTTATTAGATGATTGATTTTTGTCAGAAGCTGATTGTCCATCATTTCTATGAGATTGACCTGTTTTATCTATATCCTCTCCTGCTTGTTTTGTATCATATTTATCTGTTGTTTGTCCTATGTTTGACCTATTATTCTCTTTTGACTGTTCTGTTTCTGAGCTATCATCAACTTTTGGTTGTCCTGCTTTTAAACCATCATCAGCTTTTGGCTGCTCTACTTTTGAACCGTCATCAGCTTTTGGCTGCTCTACTTTTGAACTGTCATCAGCTTTTGGCTGCTCAGGTGTTTCTTTAGGAACTTCTGGTTTTTCTGGTGTGTCTTTTGGTTCAGGTAATTTAGGAAATCTATTTGGATCTGTTGGTGCTACTGATTTTGTAGTATCAATCTGCTCAATAATCACATTATGTTTATCCCCGAAAGCCTCTAGTAATTTGTCTTTAATCGCTGGGGTTTTCACTTTAAAGACAACTGCATTAGGAACATCAAAACTATCTTTTTGTATACTAAAGTTATCTCCAGTATAATTGATATGAACCTCACGTAAATTATCTAAAGCACCAGATAAAAATTGTGACGGCAATGTATGAACATTATCGCCTAGTGTCACTTTTTCTAGCTTTGGTAATCCACTTACAGCATAACGTTCAAAATCGTTCACTTGATTTGGAAAATTCAACTCTTTTAATTCAACATTTTCAAAGAACGCTAGTTTTTCAACACTTTTCAATGTTTCAGGCATTTCTACATTTTTCAGCGTTTTTACACCAGAAAAAGCAAACATTCCTAGTTTTTCTAAGCCATGACTTAATACAATATGCTCTAATGAGGCTTGGTTTGCAAAAGCATACCCATCAATAACTTTTGTTTCTGGTAATGTTTTAAACATTTTTCCTTCTTTTTGAGCTGGATAATAGATTAAACGTGATTTATTCTTAGTGTATAATACACCATCTTCTGTAGCGTATGTTTGATTGGCTGGATTGATAGTCACACTTTCTAAGCCTGTTGAGTATCTGAACGGATATTGTCCAATATGCTCTAACGTACTAGGCAATGTAATATGTTTTAACTTAGATAAATTTGAAAAAGCCTCATCTTCAATAGACGTCAATGTCGCACCGTCTTCAAAAGTTAAACTTTCTAAACGCTCACTAAAATCAAACGCTCTTTTTCCTATCGTTTTTAGCGAGCTTGGTAATGTGATATGTTTCAACTCTGAATTTGCAAAGGCATTACTTTCAATACTATCCAATTGACTTCCTTGTTCAAACATTACCGTATTTGCTTTACTGCCACTAAAAGCTCTTTTATGAATAATACGTACCGTACTTGGTAGCGTAATTTGACTAGGATAGTACGTTACTGCACCCAATTCATCAGGATAGTAAGCCAATGCTTCTTCTCCAATTTCTGTTACTGTAAATTCTTGTTGTCCAATCATAAATGTCTTGGGTACAATAAACGGTTTATCTCCTTGGTCTGCTTTAAATTGTACGGGAATACCATTTCCTAATTGTACAGTACCTTTATTATTTTCAAGACTTAATATTTTGTATTTGATATTGTCATATGTCACTACACTTCCTGTTTTTAATGGTGTTGACACATTAGCACTTGCTTCATTAGCTCTAACTCCTAACGGTAAAGTCTGTGGTGTCGCTAATAGAACCAGTAAACTCCCTACAATATACTTTTTCTTCATAATAATTCATTTCCTACCATTCTAAACATAAGATTAATTTATGTATATTGATCAATATATGACGTATTATACCATCGCATATTTTTTAAGTCAAATTAATTATTTTTTTAAATATAATTAACAAATGTATAGCTGCTATTTTTTTACATTTAATTACCATTATTTAGCAAAAAAATATCCCCTCATATTCACTTACCTATCTTATAGACAACACTTTCCATATCCAATGCATACCTGTAAAATCCGTTATTTTACAATCCCTATTCTATAAGTATGTTACACACATAAATAATATGCGTTACTCTACTTTACTTACTATCAATATACATATACTCTATCTTTACATTTCACATAAAATACAACTCATAAATGACTTTACTAGCAAGAACCATACGTTTCTGTACAATGAGAAACGTATGGCTGTATTGTCTGTATAAAATAAGTCATGTTTTATGAATTGTGTACACATTCAAAATACTCTATGCCAAATAGGATTTATAGTCACTTTATCTAGTTTTAAGAATATACAACTGTACTACAATCCTCTTATTTTGTATAGATAAAAAATGGCTTTAAACTAGGAGATTCCCCCTCGCTTAAAGCCAATTCATTTATCTCATTATCGTTGATGTTTTTGTTGAATTTGTTCTTTAATAAATTTTATAGCATCATCAGCTGCTTGTTGAGCAGATTTTTTACCACTTGCATTTTCTAATAACATCGTTTCTCCTGCACCCCATACTTCACTCATTTCTGGAATACTTGGCATTGGTTCGTTGTATTTGAACTGTTCAATAACAGCATTGACAACTTCATTATTTTGTGATTTAGCATACTCTCGTGCTTTTAAGTTAGCTGGCACTTCATTTGTTTTATCAAATAATGTTTTTGAATTTTCTTCATTGGCTAAAAATGAAACAAGTTTTGTCGCCGCATCTTTATTTTTAGCCCCCGTTGGAACAATCCATGCTTTACCACCTGCAAATGCTTTATAATGTTCTCCATTAGGTAAAGTTGGAATAGTTGCTGCACCAACATTAATATTAGCTTCTTTCATTTTTGCAACTGCCCAAGGTCCATCAATAACAACTGCTGTTTTGCCTTCCAAGAAACTACTTTGAATAAAATTATTTACATTGCTTACATCTTGTATCCCTTGTGGCCAAACATTATAAAATGTTTTTTGGTATTCCATCGCTTTAACAGCACCTGCGTTTCCCACACCAATATCACTTGGATCTGTCCCTTGTTTACCAAATACATAAGAACCATAACCTGACAATAAACCATAAGTATGGTAATAGTTCGTAAATGGTGCTAAAAATCCTGTGTATTTACCTGGTTCATTTGCAAAAGCAAAACGGTCTTCTTTATTGATTGCTTCTAAGTCTGCAAATGTTGTTGGAGCTTTAGACACTAAGTCTTTATTATACAGCATCACAACACTTTCAATAACTGCCGGTTCAGCATAAATTTTACCGTCAATTGTTACTGCAGATTTCGTTACACTATCCAACTCATCTGCTTGTCCAAATGAAACATCTGTAATCGCACCAGAACGTGCCAATTTTCCAACATGATCATAAGGCACTAACATCACATCTGGAGCATTTCCAGATTGATTATCTAGTGGCAAGTTCTCAGACCCTTTTAATGCATCTCCTGTTACAATGTCAACTTTAACATTATACTCTTTTTCAAACTTTTCTTTAATGCTTTCTAGGAATGGTTTATACCCTTCATCTACATAGGCTTTTACTACCCCCCCGACATTTTTTGAGGTTTGTTGTGATTCTGTTCCAGTTTGACTTGGACGACCACATGCTGCTAGTGCTAAAACTGCTCCTAATAGTGCTGAACTTTTTAAAATATTCTTTGTAAACGTCATACGTCATTCCTCCTAAATAAAAATATTAATTTCCAATCATTGAAATCGTATACATAAATCGTATACACCTATCTTATGCCAACTTTTAAAGTTGTGCAATCTTTTTTAATCTGTTACCGATAACAACTTTTTTATTATCATGAAATTATCATTAATTCCATATTATTTACGCATAAATCTCTATTTCATCTGTATACGTTTACCAGTATGCTCCAATAAATCTGTCGTCATTCCATTAAAAACACTAATTTAACGTTTAGAAAAAACTAAGCATTGTGAGGTATATATTTAAAACTGCGAGAAATCACCGCTTATAAACGAAAATTTCTCGCAGTTTTTGTTATTTGCAAATCTTTTTCCAGATCCATTTATTTTACATGTAACAGATTGCTGTTAACTTCTACAACACATTCAAATGGTGCTAAATAAGCCGTATGTTGTTGTGTTGAAAAATTACCGACTATATGACATGGTAGAGTATGCTCTCCTAAATTGAAGTACCCCGTTAATGTTGTATGACCATCTTTTCTAGTCATACAAACCATGCCATTATTTTTCACTGTTATCTCCACATGACCTTTACCAATAACTGAAGAATAACGTTTTCTAAACGCGACTAATCGTTTGATAAAAGCTAACATCTGTTTATTTTGACGTGCTTCATCCCACCACATCGGTTTACGGCAATCTGGATCCATATCTCCAGTCATACCAACTTCTGTCCCGTAATAAATACATGGTGTTCCTTGTTGTAAAAACATAAAGACAAAGGCACATTGTACACGTTTCATATCGTTGTTTGCTACGGTTAAAATGCGTGGCGTATCGTGTGAATCTAACAAGTTAAACATCACTTCACTTGTTTGTTGGCGATACAACATACGTTGTGCTTGAAGCTGGGAAACCATTCTATCAGGTGTAATACTTCCTTTAACAATACACTCTTTAATACTATCAGTAAATGCATAATTCATGACAGCATGAAATTCATCCCCATCTAACCAACGTTGTGAAGAATGCCAAATTTCGCCTAAAATATAAAAATCTGATTTCAAAGCAGTTGTTTTAGCATAAAACTTTTTCCAGAACTGATGATCAACCTCATTTGCCACATCTAATCGCCATGCATCAATATCACATTCTTTAATCCAATATGTTGCAATATGTAATAAATACTCTTGAACTTCTTTATTATCCGTATTTAATTTTGGCATATTCGCACTAAAAGCAAATGTTTCATATGGTAATTCTTTTGTATTTTCAATATCTTCTATTTCCGTATTCCCTACTGGAAAGCGTAAAATATGAAACCAATCTGCATATTTTGATTGTTCTTGATTAACTAACACATCTTGCCATTGCATTGAAAAATGTCCAATATGATTAAATACTGCATCAATCATCACTTTCATCCCCCGTGCATGTGCTTGATCTACTAATGTTTTAAATAAAGTCTTATCTCCAAAATGCTCATCAATGTCTAAATAATCAATCGTATCGTATTTATGATTTGTCCCTGCTTTAAATATTGGACAAAAATACAAACCATTTACACCTAATTGTTGTAAATAATCTAAATGGTCTAATACACCTTGTAAATCTCCACCGTAAAAATCCGTTCGTGTCGGTGCTTCTTCACTATCCCAAGGTAAAACGCCATCAGGCGATATATCCGGATTTCCATTTGCAAAACGTTCCGGAAAAATTTGATACCATACCGTATCCTTAACCCATTCAGGAACTTTTACCCTATCAACCTCATGAAAATACGGCAATTTAAAACATTGTAATCCTTTTAATTCCTCTTGGTTATAAGGGACAATGCCTTGATCAGCATATATCACTTGTTCACCATTATATCCAGTGATCACAAAAGCATAAGCTAGACGATTATACTCTGCTCCCAATTCAATCTGCCAATAATCATGATACTGGGTTGTTGCAACTTTTATCATCTCACACGGTGCATCAAACTGCCAATTGGTTTCCCACATTAAATATGGATCGCCATGCAACACACCTACACTTTTCACATCATCTTTTTTTGTTCTAAAGCGTAGATGCATGACACCTTTTTCGTATAAATACGCATATTCACTTTCCGGTCTATGCAATAATGCTGATAATTCCATTTATTTCCTCCTTAATACAATAGCTTCGTACGGTGCTAACACACCATCATACGTGATTCTATCCAATGTTGAAAGAATCACGTCTACATACTCACTCTCAAATGCTTGCTTTGTTGATGTCACATTACATATCACAAGTGCATGTTCATCATTCAAATATCGTTCATAAACATACAACCCATCATGTGTCGGCATTAACGCCCATTCTCCTTTAGTAAACAATGATGTCTGCTTCAATCGTAATAATTGCTTATAATAGTGTAAAACACTCGTACTATCAATGCATTCTTGTTCGACATTATAATCTGCCTCCGCATGAGAAACTATCCACGAGTGTCTTGGTGTAGCCTCCCATTGCATCATTCCTCTGGCTGTATCTCTTGTTCCATAGCTTAAACTAGACAATATACGTTGTTTATCATAATGTTTGTGTTGTGCTTTTTGAATAAATTGTTGTGCTGAATTTTCTGTATAATCCGAAAAATGCTGCCATTGTACATTTCTCATTCCAATTTCTTCACCATAATATAAATAAGGAATGCCTCTTTGTAAATACATTAATGTTGCCATAAGTTTAGCTACACGTGTTCGGTATTCTCCCTCTTGAGCAAGACGTGTGACAATTCTTGGCATATCATGATTATTCAAGTATAAGACTGGAAACGTGTATTGTTGCCACTCTGTCATAGCTTGTTTCAAATAGTCAAAATCCAATGCTCCACGTTGATATTGCATCGGTAATGTATTGTCTTTTACTGAATCATCTTCAGCAAAATATCTAAATGTAATAGCCGAATGGAAAAAACCTGTTTTTTCATTTGTATAAGCATGACCTAATAATGCATCTGCTGAAGATGCCTCTCCAACAAAATATGTATTTGGGTATTCTTCTTTAATCTGCTCTACAAACTCATGCATCCATTCATTTACCTTAGGCAAATTAGCGTAATATTGTTCTGCCAAGACAAACGTATTATGTGTATCATCAGGCATATTTGGAAAATCTTTTTCCTTTGCAATATGGATAAATGCATCTACTCTAAACCCGTCTATCCCTTTAGCTAACCAATATTTTGCAATGTTTACCATTTCTTGTCTAACTTTTGGGTTCTCCCAATTCAAATCAGGCATTTCTTTTGCAAACAAATGAAAATAGTATTGATTACTTTCCCACTCCCAAACTGAGCCACCAAAAAAAGATGCCCAATTATTAGGTTCATTTCCTGACTCTTCATCTTTATCTGCCCAAATATAATAATGACGATACGGATTGTCCTTGCTCTTTTTAGCTTCCAAAAACCAAGGATGCTTATCCGAAGTATGATTTAATACTAAATCAAAAATCACTTTAATGTTACGTTTGTGTGCCTCATTCAATAAATCTTCTAAATCTTTTTGATTACCAAAGATTGAATCAATGTGATAATAATCTGAAATATCATAGCCATTATCAACTTGTGGCGAAACAAAAATCGGATTAAGCCAAATCATATTGACACCTAAGTTAGACAAATAATCTAATTTCATTATTATTCCCCTTAAATCACCAATACCATCTCCATTACTATCACAAAAACTTTTAGGATAGATTTGGTACACTATCAAATTTTCGTGCATATCCGCCCTCCTTGAATTCATCTTACTTATCTATTTTACTATTTCAAAACATGATTTCAAACAATAATAAACTGTTATCGGTAACAAAAATAGCTTATTCAATATCTAAACGTCCTCATACAGTCCCCCCAAAAAAAGAGTTGTGTTATACTGTAATCATAAGGGCATTTTGGAGACTACTCCAAAATGCCCAAAGTAGATCCGTTACAATTGGTGGCTCTTTTGATTAAACATAACCGTTATCTCACCAAAGATTTTAGACGGTTATTTTTTATTGTCCTTAAAAAATGCATGATAGAATTTGAACAAGAAAAACAATTATGCTATACTGTAAACAGTGGAGGCATTTTGAAGATTACTCCAAAATGCCCAAAGCAGATCCGTTAAAACCGGTGGCTCTTTTGATTAAAAATAACCGTTATCTCGCCAAAGATTTTAGACGGTTATTTTTTGTTGCCTTTTTTGAAGAGTGTATGACACAAACTTATTAATAGAATAGTGACTTCACTAAATCCTAAAATAGTTTGTATGACTTCAAACGCACCCACACTAGCTCCTCCTTTCTAAAGATTTTGATGAATTGCCCATAGGCATCACCTCTCTTTCAAAGTTTAGAGCCACCGTCTTCACTTATCTACTCTTTTAGTCTACCATATCCCATACATGTTACCTAGCTCTTTTGCCATTTTAGTTTCGCTATACCAAAATGGTTTAATACACACCAAATACGCTTATCTTCACTTATAAAACATGTGAAATTCATGATAACTAAGAATTTTTTTGACAATTTTTTCAATTTTTCATGATACATTATACATATCCCCCTAGATTTTACCTCATATTCTCTTGATACTCATTATCTTTTGCAACTTCTCCTTTGTCATCATATCCTGCAGTATACCGTCTTGTTTTGTGAGTGTAATTTATCTTCCTATAATAAACAAAAATAATTTTTACTTTTTGCTCATATATAAGCACAAACTACTCCCCTATCTTCATTAATTCTCTAATCTGATAAGGCTATTTCTTATGCACTTTTAAATATACACGATAATATCAAAAACTGTGAGACATTTCCGTTTATAAACGGAGATGTCTCACAGTTTTAAACATATCACTTCAGGCAATTCTCTTTCTAGCCCCTAGTTGATGTGTCGGTAGGGTTTCTTTTTCACTATATCTTACCTTTAATTACTGTATGTGTGCCTATTTAACTTACTTTGTTGATTCAGCTATCACTAGTTGAGCTTGGAAATAATTTTCTCCACTTTGATAATCTGAATATTTAATTTTTTTCAGTAGTTCATCAGCACATGCACGTCCCATCTCGGTTAACGGTTGCTTAATCGTTGTTAAACGTGGAGAAGCAATACGGTCCAGAAAAACACCGTCAAAACCAATAACGCCAAAATCTTGAGGAATACTATGCTGTTTTTCACGCAATGCACGAGTTACACCAAGTCCAATACGGTCTGTACTACAAATAAAGCATGTATTCTTAGGTACTCCTATTTCTAGCAATTTTTCCACATACTGTTTTGCTTTTGAGGAACGATTTTTAACACGATGAATCGTATATGATTTACCAGCTTTATCCATTTCCTCCATAAATCCTTTTTCACGTTGTAACTCAAATCGTTCATCTACATCAATACCAATATATACACAGTTTTCATACCGTGATAATGCGTACTCGGTTGCCATAGATATAGCCTTTTGATTATTTGTATCCACAAAATCAATGTGATGATTATTTTCCCCATATAAAATAATAGGTTTCTCTAACGATTTAATCCATTCATAATCACGTTCACGCATACCTGTAATAATATACCCATCAGCTTCACCGTCATCTTGCTCTGGATTAGCAAGCAATCTAACGGCATATTGATGTAAATTTAATTCCTGCGCAATCCCTGTCAACAGTGTCATATAATACGGTTCCACAACGTCCATTTCCTCTAGGATAACGACTTTCACAACATTTGTGCGATTGCGTGCCAATGCTTGTGCTATACTATTTGGTGTATAATTCAACTCTTTCATAGCTTTATACACCGCTTCTTTTAATTCATCAGTGACTTTTTCAGGATGATTAATGACACGGGAAACCGTCATCTTTGAAACATTCGCTTTTTTTGCAACGTCTGTTAAAGTAGCCATTTTTTCTCCTTTACAGTATTAAATTTCCTTATTGATAATATACGCCTCATACGGACGTAAACAATCTGTCGGATTATCATAATTAGCAATTAATAATTCTCCCCTATCTCGTTTAAACGGCACATGTTCCGACGTTAAATTCGCCACAACTTGCCAACGCACGCCATTATAAACTCTCTCATAGACAAACAATCGCTCATCTGTTGGCACTAATTCATAATCTCCCCAAACCATAATATCATGTTCTTTTCTCAAAGCAATTAAGCGTTTATACGTGTAAAAAATCGAGCATTTATCCTCTAAAGCCTGTTTGACGTTTACTTCTTTATAGTTTTTATTTAGTGCTAGCCAAGGTGTAGCATTTGAAAATCCTCCATATTGACTGCTATCCCATTGCATTGGTGTCCGAGCATTGTCACGTCCCTTTGCATTAATTGAGCATAGGATTTCCTCTTTCGTATATCCGTTAGATAAACGATGGTGGTACATATTTATTGCCTCAATATCAGACACTTGACTAATATCTTCGGCAAGATAATTTGTCATTCCAATTTCTTGTCCTTGATAAATATAAGGTGTACCTTTCATTCCGTGTAATAAAATTGCAAACATTTTAGCACTTTCTATACGATACGTTGTATCATTCCCCCAACGAGAAACAACACGAGGAAGATCATGATTTTCAAAAAATAAGCTATTCCAACCTTCTTGCCCTAATTCAATTTGCCAACGGCTCATCACTTGCTTAAATTTACTTAAATTTAATGGTTTTAAGTCCCATTTTTCTTTGCCCTCTTGTTGATCCAAACACACATGCTCAAATTGAAACACCATAGACAACTCTTTTCGACTAGGATTAGAATACAATTTTGCAATTTCTGGTGTTGCTCCCCATGTTTCTCCAACGGTTAAAACATCATATTTTCCGAAAGTTTCACGATTCATTTCTTGCAAATAATCATGGAGCTTTTCTCCATTATTTGTTATTCCTTTATCAATTTGCTTCCCAATTAAATCAATCACGTCCATACGGAAACCACCTACACCTTTTTCAAGCCAAAAATTCATCATTTCCCATATTTTTTGACGTAAAAGTGGATTCTCCCAATTCAAATCAGGCTGTTTTTTACTAAATAAATGCAAATAATATTGCTGTGTTTGTTCGTCCCATTCCCATGCAGAACCACCAAAAATAGACATTAACTCGTTTGGTACATGACCTTGTTTAGCATCTCTCCAAATATAAAAGTCACGATACGGATTATCTTTACTCTGTCTTGCCTCAATAAACCACGCATGCTCATCAGACGAATGGTTGACGACTAGATCCATAATAATACGAATATTCCGCTTAGATGCTTCGTATAATAAACTATCCATATCTTCCATAGTTCCAAACTCTTTCATAATGGCACAATAATCACTAATATCATATCCATTATCATCATTTGGAGATTGATAGACAGGACTTAACCAAATCGCCGTAATGCCTAAATTAACTAAGTAATCTAAACGATTAATAATGCCTGGTATATCTCCAATGCCATCATGATTAGTATCTTGAAAACTACGTGGATAAATTTGATAAATAACAGCCGAATGCCACCATTTTCTTTCCATAGTTTTCCCTCTTTTCTAATAGAATTTAACAGACTACTTTACAAAGCAGCTAGTTATTATCTAAAGGACTAAATATTATACCTTAAAAAAAGATTATTGTCATGCTACTTATTAGCATGGATTAACAAAGAATTTAAGTCTAGTTTCTCTGTTGTATCTACTAAATAATTTGCTGAATACAGAATATCTTCTTTTCCAATACCAACTGAAAACATACCTGCAGCATTAAGACCTTCAATTCCTGATTGTGCATCTTCTAATCCAATACATTCATAAGCTTGAACATGCAATTGTTCAGCAGCTTTACAATATATTTCAGGATCTGGTTTCCCTTTTGTCAGATGTTCTGGATTTACAATAGTATCAAAATAATCAGAAATACCTAATCTTTCTAAAATAAAGGGACCATTTTTACTTGCAGAAGCTAAGGCTATTTTCAACCCTTTTTCCCTTGCTTGTTTTAAAAGTGGCAGAATACCAGGTAATACGTCGTTTTCAGTCATGCGCTCTATCAAAGCCAAATACGTTTCATTTTTTTTCGTTGCCAGTAGTTCTTTTTCCTCTTGGCTCATGTGCTTATTCCCATACTCTAAAATTTTATTTAGTGAATCCATTCGACTGATACCTTTTAATTGCTCATTGAATGCTCTATCAAATGGAATACCAATACTTTCTCCTAATTGTTTCCATGCTTGATAATGGTATTCTGCACTATCTGTAATGACTCCGTCTAAATCAAATACTAAAGCCTTTATCATATACTACCTCTCTTCCAAAATGAGATAGAGTATGGTTGCCCACATACTCTATCACTGTTTATTTTTTATAAAGAAACAACTACCTTGTCTTGCAATTGATACATGTGTTGAGCAATTTGTATTGTTAAACTTTCTCCGCTTATTAATGTAACTACTGCTTCCTCTTTTGTCACGTGAACAGATAATAAACGCTCTCTAAAATTAATTTTGAACGTATATCCTTCCCATTGTTTTGGAACAAATGGATTGAAGATTAACTTACCATGATAAACACGCATACCTGCAAAACCTTGAACAATGGACAACCAACTGCCACTCATAGATGTAATATGTAGCCCGTCTTCTGTATCATTATTGTAATTGTCTAAATCTAAACGCGCTGTTCTTGCGTATAATTCAACTGCTTTATCTTCCTTTCCCAACTCTGCTGCCAAAATCGAGTGAATACATGGAGAAAGCGATGATTCATGTACTGTTAACGGTTCATAAAAGTTGAAATGACGTTCTTTTTCCTCTTGCGTATACATATCGTTAAAGAAATAAATACTTTGTAGTACATCTGCTTGTTTGATATATGGTGAACGTAAAATTTTATCCCAAGACCATTTCTGATTTAACGGTCTATCTTCCGGAGATAATGCTGAAACAGGCTGTAAATCTTTATCTAAAAATGTATCGTGTTGAACAAAAATACCTAATTCTTCATCATAAGGCAAATACATATTAGCTATAATATGTTCCCATTGTCCTATTTCCTGCTCAGTAATGTCTAATTCTACTCGTTTATCATGGCTAATATCTTTTAAAATTTGGCATGTGTACATCAATGTCCATTTCGCAATATTATTTGTATGATAGTTATTATTCACGTTGTTTTCATATTCATTCGGTCCAGTCACACCATGAATCATGTATTGCTGATGACGTTTTGAAAAATGCACACGATCCGCCCAAAAACGTGAAATACCTACTAAAACATCAATCCCTTTCGTCAGCACGTACTCACTATTTCCTGTATAATTCGTATAATTATAAATAGCATACGCTATTGCACCGTTACGATGAATTTCCTCAAATGTAATTTCCCATTCATTATGGCACTCTACACCTGTAAATGTCACCATTGGATAAAGTGCCCCTTTTAATCCTTGTTGTTTTGCATTATGTATAGCACCATCTAATTGGTTATGACGGTACATGAGCAATTCCTTAGTGACTTGTTCATCAGCAACTGATAAATACATTGGCACAATATAGGCTTCTGTGTCCCAATACGTTGCACCACCATATTTTTCTCCAGTAAATCCTTTAGGTCCAACATTTAAACGATAATCTTCACCATAGTATGTCGAAAATAATTGAAAAATATTAAAGCGAATACCTTGCTGTGCTTCATCATCTCCAAAAATGTCAACATCTGCTTTTTGCCAACGACTTTCCCAAACTTTTTGATGAGCATTTTTTAATGCATCAAATCCCAACTGTGTAGCCTCCTGTAACAAATGATTTGCCACTTCACATTGTTTATCCACTTCAACATCTCGGCTTGTCACAACAGCTACATATTTTGTTAATGTTAAACTTTCTTGTACGCTTAAACTAACTTGAACACTTTGTCTTGCCAAAAACTCTTGGACGTCCTCAGTCTGTGGCTCATGTGACCATTCATTATGCATGGCTGTTAATACTGTAAATCTCGGTGCTTCAAACGGATTTTCTACTGTTTGTGTTTGAATATAAAGAGGCTCCTTGCCAAAAGATACCGCTTGCCAAAACTGTTCATCATAATTACTATCTTCATTTCTTACATTTCCATCTAATTTTGACACCATTTTAATAGATACTTGATCGCCACTTAACACGCTAGCACTTACCTTAACAATAGCCAATTCTTTTTGAGCAACACTTAAAAATCGCTCAAATGTAAATCTCACCGTAGCATCAGATCTTATCAATGTAAATTCGCGTGTCAAAATACCGTTCTTCATGTCTAAATCGAGAACAAAATCTTCAATAGTATCTACAGCTAAATCTAAATCCTGTCCATTTACTTCAATATCTACTGCAATAAAATTAGTCGCATTAATTACTTTTCCAAAATAATGCGGATAGCCATTTTTCCACCAGCCAACCCGTGTTTTATCAGGATACCAAACTCCAGCAATATACGTTCCTAAATGTGTATCCCCAGAATATCTCTCTTCAAAATATCCACGCATTCCCATATAGCCATTACCAATAGATGTTAAACTCTCTTGTAGACGTTTATCTTCTTTTTCAAGTGTATGACTCCTAACATGCCAACTATCAATGTCAAATATTCTTTTCATAAATCAACACTCCTTGCAAAAAATCGTTTTCACTTTATACACCTATTATGCCACACAAATAAATTTGTACAAGTCATTTGATACTGTTACCGATAACAAAAACAGGATGTGAGATGTCGTGCGTTACGAGCGATGAAAAAATTGTGCCAGAGCGTTCCATATTCAATGTGTCGCATAGCGACAACTGAATATGAGCGACTAACAACGTTTTTCAAGCGAGTGCGACATTGAACTCAACTATAACAGGATGTGAGGAAAGGTATGCCACGAACGAAGCTAAAAGTGCTTGAGCGACTAAAATGCTACGTGTACATAACACACGGCATTTTGGAGCGAACACATCTTTTTCAAGTGAGTACCTTTCCGAACTCAACTGTAACAGGATGTGAGATGTCGTGCATTACGAGCGATGAAAAAATTGTGCCGGAGCGTTCCATATTCAATGTGTCGCATAGCGACAACTGAATATGAGCGACTAACAACGTTTTTCAAGCGAGTGCGACATTGAACTCAACTATAACAGGATGTGAGGAAAGGTATGCCACGAACGAAGCTAAAAGTGCTTGAGCGACTAAAATGCTACGTGTACATAACACACGGCATTTTGGAGCGAACACATCTTTTTCAAGTGAGTACCTTTCCGAACTCAACTCCAGGATATGAAAAATCGCTTGTTTATGAGTGATGAAAATGCCACCCTATCCGTTCATGAAACTAAAACTATGCACAAAAACTATGTATTAAAACATCAGCACTTTCCTATTCATTTAGTATCTTTTTCAATCCTTTAAACACTCCTAAATAGCAACCATATACTACAATCTCACATATACCATACATTTAGACCTATACTTTAAGAGTTGAATATGTTAAAATAATTTAGTGCATAAGTACTATCTGTTAAATGTATATAAAATATAATATAAGGAGAAAAAATATGATTTTTAAAATGACTTATCAAGAAACAAAACACGAAGCACCACGTCGTGAAAACACAAAAGCCCTTTATATTGAGGCAAGTTCAAAAGTAGAAGCTCGTCAGTTAGTTGAACAAAACACCCCCTATAACATCGAATTTATCCAACCTTTAGACGAGGCTCACTTAGCCTATGAGCAAAAAAATCCTGATTTCAAGCTAACGGTATTCTAACATGAAAGTTAACTTACAAAATAATGAAACAGGAGTCTTTGCTTTAGGGGGACTTGGAGAAATTGGAAAAAACATGTATGGTGTCCAATTCCAAGATGAAATTATTGTCATTGATTGTGGGGTAAAGTTCCCAGAAGATCATCTGCTCGGCATTGATTACGTTATTCCAGATTATAGCTATCTCATTCAAAATAAACACAAAGTTAAAGCACTTGTTATCACACATGGTCATGAGGACCATATTGGAAGTATCCCATTCTTATTGCGTGAATTGAATATTCCAATTTATGCTGGACCTTTAGCTTTAGCACTTATCCGTAACAAGTTAGAAGAACACGGTTTATTACGAGATGCCATTTTAAATGAAATAAATGCAGATAGCGTAATCAAATTCCGAAAAACAACTGTTAGTTTCTATTTAACAACACATAGTATCCCAGAGGCATTTGGTGTTATTATAAAGACACCATCTGGTATTATCGTATCTACTGGAGATTTCAAATTTGATTTTACACCAGTTGGAGAGCCAGCAGATTTACACAAAATGGCAAAACTCGGAGAAGAAGGTGTTTTGCTAATGCTGGGCGATAGTACCAATTCCGAAATTTCTGGTTTTACCAAATCAGAAAAAGAAGTAGGTAATGCTATTAGAGAAATTATAAAAAAAATTGATGGACGCATCATTTTTGCAACATTCGCTTCTAACATTTCACGTTTGCAACAAGTGGTTGAAGTTGCTATCGAAACAAATAGAAAAATAGCTGTTTTTGGAAGAAGTATGGAATCAGCTTTTGTCACAGGGCGCGAACTTGGTTATATTAAAGCCCCTAAAGATACCTTTATTGATGGACGAGATATATCAATGTATCCATCAAACGAAGTGATTATTTTATGTACAGGTTCTCAAGGAGAACCAATGGCTGCACTTAGCCGTATTGCCAATGGAACACATCGACAAATTTCTATTCATCCAAATGATACAGTTATTTTCTCAAGTTCTCCAATTCCGGGAAATACTACAAGTGTGAATAAAGTTATCAATCTATTATACGCTGCAGGTGCAAATGTTATTCACGGAAAATTAAATAATATTCATACATCTGGTCACGGTAGCCGCCAAGAACAAATGTTAATGTTGCGTCTTTTGAAACCAAAATATTTTATGCCTGTCCATGGTGAATTTCGTATGCAAAAGCTACATGCCAATACAGCTGCAGAAGTTGGTGTTCCACTTGAAAATAGCTTTATTTTAGAAAACGGAGAAGTCCTTGCCATTACTGCAAATTCTGCTCGTAGAGCAGGACGTTTTATTGCCAATGATATTTATGTTGACGGTAGCGGCATTGGCGATATTGGAAATGTTGTTTTAAGAGATCGCCGCATTTTATCTGAAGAAGGCTTGGTTATCGTTGTAGCTACTATAGATATAGCAAATCGTACATTACTAGCTGGACCTGAAATGATGTCACGTGGTTTTGTATACATGCGTGAGTCTAGTGAGTTAATTAGTGATACGCAAAGTTTACTACGTCAAGTTATTTCTGACTACCTAGAAAGCGATGAAAACATTACAGAACGTCAACTAAAAGAATTATTTATAAATACGCTTCAAGCACATTTATACGAACAAACTGGACGACGTCCAGTAATTATGCCAGTTGTTGTTTGTCTATCATAAAATAAACCAAATCATGTCATTTAATAACTAAAACCAAAAGCTAAATATACACCTGACATGTATTCACATCTACAAAAAACAGTTCTATGCCAAATAGAGTTAAAAAAGAGGTTATGCAGATAAGAACATAGCCTCTTTTTCGTGGCTAAAACATAAATTTTCTCTCTATGACAAACAGAGGTTATGCAGATAAAAGCACTGCTTCTTTTTCGTGATTAGAAAATAATGCTTAACATTAATAAAGTTACTCACTTTCACAAAAGTAAATAACCGGTGCAAAAAAGAATGCGTTTTAGTTTTTTAATTTTAATATAGCACCAAAAATTCAATTGCTCTATTTTTGATATAGTTTAGTCCATATAATATTTTGATAATTTTTCAACTTAATTGCATTCTAATTACTCAATGCCATCACTCTAATTGATATTCAAACTATATTATTAGGAAATAAAAAATAAGGTCTTTGCCACATTCTATTGACAAAGACCATTAATAGTCTAACATGCTCACCCATGCAAAATATTTCTCTACTCTTTTCTGGACAACTTATCGTTTACAAAAGTGTTTCATTTTTTCAAACATAACAGTACAAATAAATTTCATTTATTATATATTACTCTCTAATCAACGTATAGTTATTCCCTTTCCCTACATCTGTGCCGTTAAAATAAGTCGTGCCATTGACTTCATAATGAACAGCATAAGTAATGCCTCCTCCGCCATCACGAATGCCTAAAATTTGCACTTCTCCTACTGTAGGAACGCTGAACACAACAGGTTTATTTTTAATCATAAACGGTTCAGTAATCGCTACTCCATCAACTAAGACTTGAACATAATCACCGTCTTCAGCAGCATAATCCCAAACATAAATTTTAGCTTGTGCTTCTTTAGAACTGTGCTTAATGGTCAAATCTTGATGAGATAGATTAGTATCCGATTGACTAATCCGTACACCTATTGGGAGTTGGGAGGATATTCCACTCTCTATTGCTGCATTGGCAGCTGACGAACTATTCACACTCGCCAATTTTGGTAATGCAATAATAAATAGACCTAGTAACAACCACCCTGTAATCTTCAATTGCTTATCAAATCGTGATTTACGCTTATTTCTCTTTTGCTTTTTTTCTGTGGTAACATAAGCTTCTGGTGATTGATTCATCTCTTGTTCGGCATTACTATCCCACTCTACTTGATTATCTATCTTCTCTTGAAATTCTCCTTGCTTATTATTCATTGCTTTCCCTCACAACTCTCACTGTTTTTTTATGGCAGAAGATGCAAAATGCAAGACGGCTTACAATAAGCTGCACAACCATTATCCAAAAGAACAGTGTATGCCTTGCTTCATTTTGCACTTGATACCCGTAATTCAATATTTCAATACCTACTGCTAAAATAGCTAAATTTACTGTAAGAATAATGATGTACGGATATAGCCAAGGATATTTATAAAAGTTTTTTCTAAAAAGCGGTACAAGCATTGTTATACCTGAAAATAAACTTACTATAGCTAATATAGATAGAGCAACTTGTGTTGTCCCAAATCCAGACTGCAACACTGTATGTATACTGTCAAAAAGAGCAGGTATACTAATTGTTGATAATACAAGTACTAAACTAATCACAATTAGCCATAATTTTTCAATAATATTTACAATCAGTTTGTTCATTATCCTAATACCTCCTTAATATCATCAACTGTAATTAATGGCAATTCATCAGCACCCATCGTGCCAGAACGACTTAAGCGCACCGCTTGGGCATTTAAAGATCTTTCAAAAATATTTCTCACATATCTCCCATTTCCAAATTGTGCTTGCCTTCTAGCCTGTTCAAGCACTTGCTTCAATAGAACTGTTGCCTCTTGAGACAAAATATACCCTTGATTAGTATACATTTTTTCTGCAATACTAAATAATTCATCTGTTGAATAATCATCAAACTGAATTATATGTGGGAAGCGTGATCTCAAACCTGCATTTTGTTGCAAGAAATTTTGCATATCATCAGTGTATCCTGCAAGAATAACCACTAGTTTATCTCGGTTATCATCCATCATTTTAACAAGTGTGTCAATAGCTTCTTGACCAAAATCGTTAGTTCCACCTTGTGCCAATGCATACGCCTCATCAATAAATAAGACACCATTGAATGCACTCTCAATAACTTCTCTTGTTTTAATCGCCGTTTGACCAACATATCCAGCAACTAAACCTGAACGATCGGTTTCAACTAACTTATTAGTTGGAATGATGCCCATATTGGCTAACACATTTGCAATAGTTCGAGCTATCATAGTTTTCCCTGTTCCTGAATTACCTGTGAAAATCATGTGCAATGTTTGTGTGTCATCCACTTTCAAACCGTTCTTTTTACGTTCTTCTTGAACAATTAACCTTGCATTAAGACTACGAATATATTGTTTAACAGCATCTAAGCCTACCACTTTACTTAGTTCAGCTTCTAAATCATAATTTTTACCTGAAGGTATTTCTGGTTCAATATCTAATAAAGTAATAACACTTAACTCCTCATCACTCACGTCACTCATTGCAATACGAGTTGATTGGTTTCTAATAACTTCATCTAAAAAATTACGCACCATACGAGCATTTCCCGATGTCACAGTAGCATGACGTTTTAAATGATATATAGCTTCTTTAAATGACAATATTGCATCATCACTAAAGACAAACCCCTTTTTATTCATCATCTGTTTACCAATTTCAAACAGTTCATCAGCAGAATAATCAGGAAATTCAATCTTAAGTGGGAAACGAGAGTCTAAACCAGAATTTACTTTCATGAAATCATTCATTTCTTTTTCATATCCAGCTAAAATAACAACAATTTCGCCACGATAGTCTTCAATGAGTTTCACTAAAACATCAATACATTCTTGCCCAAAAAGGCTACCGTCATTTGTAATAGCATACGCCTCATCAATAAATAACACACCGCCCAAAGCTGATTTAAATACCTCTTGCGTCTTTGTAGCTGTTTGTCCAACATATTCTGAAATCAAATCTTTTTTATCAACTTCAACTAGATGACCTGATTTCAACACACCCATTGCATGAAACATATCCGCAACAACACGTGCCATAGTCGTTTTACCAGTACCTGGATTCCCACTGAAAATCATATTTAAAGATTGTGTTGTATCAACTGTTAAAGATGCCTTTTGACGCTTTTCTCTAGCACGAATAACATGATATTGTGCTCTAATAAATTCTTTAACATTGTCAAGACCAATAATAGTTGATAGTTTTTCTTCAAGATTAAATGCTTCTTTTTCCAACAAGTCAAAATCTGCTACTGTTAATAATTCTAAATCTTGTGTAGTATCTTTAGCAATACGCTGTGATTGACTTAAAATAGCACTTTCAACTACATTACGTACAAGTCGTCCATTACCGCTATCATTTTTTCCTTTAATTTGTTTTCGTTCAAATAAGTCAACCATTGCTGCATGGCACTCTTCACTAATACGATATCCCTTACTTTTAGCAATAATGTTAGCAATATCATACATTTCTTGCGGCGTATAATCTTCGAACTCAATTATATGTGGGAATCTAGACTGTAACCCCGAATTTATTTTAAGAAAATCTGCCATCTCTCTAGAGTAACCGGCAAGAATTACTACTAAATCATCTCTATAGTCTTCCATACCTTTGACTAAAGCATCAATCGCTTCCAAGCCAAACACATCATGTTTATCACGACACAGTGCATACGCTTCATCAATAAACAACACACCTCCAACTGCTGACTTAATTAAATCCATTGTTAATTTTGCAGTCTGTCCAACATATTGACCTACCATATCCGCCCTGCTAACTTCCCTTAATTGACCGGAACTTAACACACCGATAGCTTTTAAATATTTAGCAACAATACGTGCAATAGTTGTTTTTCCTGTACCTGGATTTCCAGTGAAAATCATGTGCATAGAAAGACTTGCAGATTTTAACCCTTTTGCTGCTCTTAATTGTTGTACACTCAAGTTATTTTCAAGATTGAACACATACTCTTTAACTGTTTTCAAACCAACAATTGAATTCAGTTCTTCCTTTATACTATCTAACGTTAAACGATTATAATGCCGCTCATAATTATCAAGTAACACCGATACATTATTCACATAAAGCATATAGTCTTCTTCATATTTTAGAACAACCTCATCTCTTTTGGTGACCTCATGTTGCATAACATATTCAGACAACGGTTTGTAAATATTATCGTCTATATGTTCGACTAATCCCTTTACACCTTTTCTTGTATCATAAAAACGCATGATGGCATCAACACAAGAATTGTCTAATTGTAAATTAATTCTCAGTTGCCGTTCTACCTTTTCATTCACATTGGTTAACAAATTCATAATGATTTCTCTTAATTCTAATTCACTAAACGCATCAAGTACGATAATATCATTAATTTCTTGTGTAAATTCACTTCCAATATATTCTGTCACTTTATCAAATGAACCAGTAGCCGTAAAAATAAAATATTTGCCGTTTGTGTTAAATTCAGAAATAGATGTTGTGTTTAACATCCCCGTTGAATCGACAAGTACATTATTTTGGAGTGAGTAACGTTTAGTCAATTGATAGTTGCCGTTTTTAACCAATTGCATAACTACTTCCAAATAACGAAAGTTAGCTTTATCAACATGTTCAAACACCACAACATCTGATTGAGAATATAAACCTTTATACAAATCACTCATAAAGACGTCTTCTTCTGCACCTGTAGGGTATCTATCAAACACTACTTTAGGTACATCAACATAATCCAAAATCCCTCTTTCATTGAGCAATAAACACATATCCTTAACGGCTTTTACCTTACCATGACTATCATGTCCAATGATTAGAATGGTATTTCTAGGCATTGAATCATCAGTACCCATAACAAACGGACGCTTGAATGCTTGGCATAATGCAGAAATATTACTCTCAGAGGCTACCCAAGATTGACGAAGCAACTGTTCAATGCCATCAAAGTTATTATCACTTTTATCTGTACGACTATTCATGCTAAATTCCACTTTATCGGATTTGGAACTTTTAGCTTGGTTTTCACTTGACGGACTATACGCATTTGTTTTATTTTGTACAATCGTATGTCCAAGAGTGCTATTATTTGTAAAAGGCATAGTAACTGATTGCTGCTTCTCTTTTACTATAAACCCCTCTTGCTTAATGGTATCGATAATTTGTATCTCAGGGAATAAAAATCGCAATGCAGATTTTATTGAAAATGTCATATTATCTTCCTTTCTATCACTATATTAATAGAATACACTATATCTGTTTATTTTATACTAATCTGTATTATGCTAAGGAACACTCTAATCAACAATAAAAAATACTTTCCCAACTATTTATATTGTTATTATCAAATATCAAAATGTAATGTATTATATACAATTAAAACTCTTTAAATACTGCCACTTTCATATAGTCATACTTAGACTAAAAAGGAACAATACATCATTCACATATTAAAAAGCTTTATGAATACTTTTTAGTATTTATGACATTACTATTATAGTATACTCATAACTAATTTAGAAGAGAAAACGAAAAATAATACTAGAAAAATTGTAGCATTACAACAGCTGCGTGACAAAAATAAAAGGATATAGTTTTTATGAAACCTGTCGTACACCATACACAACGTTATTTGCTACATACAATTGAAACAGAATCCATGCCGTTCAAACATATAGTAAAGGAATTATTTTAACAAATAATACTACTATTAACTAACTGATAGCATTAAGATAAGTAACAATACGATTGATAGCTCTCATATAAACTGTTGGATATACTTTACAGCCGTAGATAGTTTCTAGGTACGTTACTAAAATAAACGATAGTTTAGCAGTATGGCTCAATACATATATGCATTATTTTTTCAAGAAATCTCCAAATAGAAAACTAAATGATATACTTCTTGAAGTTGATAAATCTAAAGTTTAAGTAGGGAAAGCTAAAAATTGTAATGGTAAATATCCATTTTTTACAAGTGGTTCTTCAATACTAACCTAGAACGAATATTTTGTAGATGGTAGATACTGCTTCCTTAATACTGGTGGTAATGCTGATGTAAAATTTTATGTAGGTAAATCTGCTTACTCAACTGATACGTGGTGTGTTTATGCAGTTAATGATATGACGGATTATCTATACCTCCTTTTAACAACCATAAAAGAAAAATTAAATAAAAAGTATTTTCAAGGAACAGGACTTAAACACTTGCAAAAAGCCTTATTAAGAAATTTAAAAATATTTATATACCTACAACAAACGAATTATTAAATTTTAATAAAATTATTCAACCTATGTTCTATACAATCTCAAAAAATACAAGAGAAATAGAAAAATTAGTTTCTCTTCGTAATTTTCTACTACCATTGCTTATAAATGGTTAAGCGACCATAGAGTAAAACGATAAATTATCGTTTATCTTATTATCAATAACTTTTAAAATATAAGAAACTTTCATTTGAAATTCATATTCTGGAATATTAATAACAATTGTTCTTTCTTTGATTGTAAAAAATACGGTAATTCTCTCCTTCAAATCATCAAAAATTATGCCTAATACAATCTACTAAATAACATCCATATTCTGGATATAGATTTAATTTTTCAATAGGCTTATAATTTTCATTTTTTATTTTGTGTTCCATTTGGATAAGTATTTCCAGATCTTCTTGATAACTTTTAATGCATTCTAGTCTATCTTCTTCATCTGTATAATTTTCATTAACCTTTGTTTCTTCTATCCAAGAGAGAATTTTTTGTTGATTTTTTGCAATTGCTTCATTAAATTTTGTGTACTGCTTTGTAACCCAAAGGGCATAGTAATAAGTATAACGATTAGATTGACAGTAATCGAATATTACTTTTTCACTCAATTCTATAAAGCTCTCGTACTCTTCTAAAACATAATAAGCATCATAGATTTGACAATCTTCAATATCATCTGTACTTAAATGATAATTTTTGTCCTCTCCGTCTTTCACTTGTTTCAAATAAAATACCGCTTTTTCTCTATTTTCCAAACAGATTTCACAATATGCAATACTCAATAACAATCTCATTCTGTTTGGGTATTTAATAAGTAATTTTTCAAATACTTCCTTCGCCTCTTTAAATCTTTTAAACTCAAATAAGCATACTCCATAACCAAACATCATTTCGTAGTTGTCATTATTTATTTCTAATGCTTTTTCAAAAACAATTAAACTTTTCTCTAGGTTTGCAGTATTTTTATCAAACTGATATTTAGAAAAATAACTCAGCCCTAGCCCTTTATATGTTTCAATAAAAGGTGATTTTAATTTTTCTGCTTCTAACAAATATTGTATTTCTTCTTTACATTTAGCATTATAAAATGCTAGATTCGTATAAATCCTTGCTTTGTTTGTATCAGAAAGTTTTTCTTCATAAGTTTTAATAAAATCTTCTAATAGTTTAACTGAGTCTAGATTATCTGCTAATTCTTGCATTATTGTTGCCAAAGCACATACTATATCCACATTACAGGGGTCCTCTTTCAAATTTTTTTCTAAATACACCTTAAATTTTTCTACAAAAGGTTTTGAAGTTTCATAACTAGTAAGTATAAGTTCACCATATTTATTTTTGTATTCTAATTTTAAATTGTTCCAATATTTTTTTATCAATTCTTTCATAACATCCTCTTTTTAAATTAATTTAAAAGTTTACTAAATAACAATACTCAATAAAAAATTTATCTTTGATATATTAAATCATCTCTGTTTTTCCATATTAATTATACTATTTTGATATATCCTTATAAAGCGAGATGATTTACACATCCTACATCAACACTACCATCTAAGATGTTTTCTACAAAATATCTGACTTGATTAAATGATGAAAATAGTAAAAATTCAAATTTTACATTTTGCTCTTTCAAATAGTTTTTTCTATTTTTAAGTTTCAAAAAACATCCTCTTTCTTTCCACTAACAAATTGTTTTTCAATTCTCTTTATCTTCATTCCTTATCAGGATTGAGATCCCTAAAAACAAAGCAGATACTTGGTGGGCTAGCCCACCAAGTATCTGCGAATTATCTCTTATTCTTAGACTTTATACTACTATTAATAATTTTTTGTAAGCATTATTTTTTTACAAATATACCAAAAGGTTTTCCCAATGGTAAGAACTCGTATTTAAAATGTTTGTTTAAAATATTCGCTGCAAATCCATAAAAACTCACAACAGCAATCGCCAATTCACTATACGCAGCTAATGTGTGCATGCTATGTTCAGCAACGCCAAATGAAGATAATGTCAATCCTATAAATAAGAAATCAATAAGTACAAAGATAACAAATAACACTTTGTTTGTTTCAAGAGAGCCTATTGTCATCACTAATGTGAAAATTAAATAGCCTAAAAAAGCAAAACCTAATTGATGAACATCTGCTCCTTTTGCTAATTTTTCTCCAAAAACACCATTTTGTATCATCCATGTTCCTGCAACTCCAAACCAAAATAGTGCATATCCACCAAAAGCTGTTGTCCCAAAAACATTTTGTTTTTTTGCATCATGAATAGCAGCAAATAATTGAGCAAATGCACCTAAAAAAATCGCCCACGGAATAACTAAAGACACCCCTTGCGTTAACCCTAATTTTTGTGATGATGCCACTAATGTCACAATCGCTAATCCAAATAATCCTAAAGCTGATGGGTCGATAGTTGACACTTTTACTTCTTTTTGTTCCATATTGTCCTCCTAAAAATAAATACTTATATAGACTACCAAAAATATACGTTTTGTCAAGGATTTTTTGCCTATTTATACACAACTTGTGAGGGTGTGTTTTTATTTAGAAAGCACCTTTCCTGTTTTGCAGCAAACACCATTATTTGTAGTCATTTATCACAAATTGTACATTGTACATCTTAACAATTAGAACGTGCAAACATAATTTATTGCAGTCATTCAAACAGACAAAAATAAATAAAATATTTTACATATTTCTAAAAATACTTTAACTTACAAGTTATCATTTTTCACCTAGAACACTGTCATTTGACATAGGCTTACATTCACTACTAAATACTAAGACATGTATAACAGCACCATATAAATATGTATTGTTATACACGTCTTTTTGTATTGTAAATTTAATTTTTATTTAGTTCGCTTTTCTTTTTGAAAATCCCATAAATGCAATCAATAATCCTGCACCAATAAATGAGCCAATTAACCAAACTAGAATATAAAGTGGAGCATTTGAAATTCCGTTTACCATCGTAGCAAACAATCCACCATGTGGCACCACACTACGAATACCAAAGAGCATGCTCAATGCTCCAGCAACTCCACTACTAATGGCTAAAGCGGGGATAACACGTAATGGGTTAGATGCAGCAAATGGAATTGCCCCCTCCGTAATAAAGGCAGCCCCCATAACGCAGTTCACTAAAGCACTATCACGTTGTGATTCTGGCCATAAGTCACTTTTTATTAAGGCAGATAAGAAAATTGCCATAGGAGGCACCATACCACCAACCATAACTGCTGCCATGACATCTGAGCCAACTCCACTAGCTGCTGCTGTAACCAAAGCTGTCCCAGTTGCATAAGCTGCTTTATTAATTGGTCCACCCATATCAATTGCCATCATACCTCCAACAATGAATCCAACAACAACTTTCCATTCAGTTGGAATGGAGTTAATAAATTCAATTAAACTTGTTGTTATCATTGCCATTGGTGCATTAAATACTAAAATCATTAATACTCCCATCAGCAATGTCCCTAAAATTGGGAACAAGAAGATTGGTTTCAAACCTTCTAGTGATTTAGGTAAAACACTAAATACTTTACGTAAAACGATAATAATGCCCCCGGCTAAAAATCCGGCCACTAAAGCTCCTAAAAAACCAGACGGACGCATATCCAATGCTTTGACTAAATCTGTTGAACCTGACAATACACTAGGATCTGCTAAAATACCTCCCATAAATCCAACAACTAAGCCTGGACGATCAGCAATAGAATGTCCAATAAATCCTGCTAAAACTGGTAACATCATTGCCATTGACAACTTACCAAGTGTAAATAATGTGTGCGCAATGATATTGTATGACGGATGATCCGGATTAAATGATTCAATTCCCCAGAAGAATGAAAGGGCAATTAAAATTCCTCCAGCTACAACAAATGGTAACATGTGAGAAATTCCATTCATCAAATGCTTATACGCACGTCTTCCTAAACTTTCTTGAGAAATATCTTGTCCTAAGACTTCTCTAGTATCATCTGCTTTATAAATCGGTGCCTGTCCCTTGATCGCCTGAGCAACCAATTCGTCTGCTTTATGAATACCATCAGAAACTTTCGTAATAATGACTGGTTTCCCATTAAAACGTGCCATTTCTACATTTTTATCGGCTGCTACAATAATGGCTGTTGCCTGTTTGATGTCTTTAGCACTTAATTTATTCCCTATGCCACCTTGTCCATTTGTTTCTACTTTAATAGCAACACCTGCTGCTTTTCCTGCCTGTTCTAATTTTTCTGCTGCCATAAAGGTATGTGCAATTCCCGTTGGACACGCTGTTACAGCTAAAATATACGGTTTATGCTCGTCTTCTTTAGATACATTTTCTTCTAAGATTTCCTCTTTAGCTACTTTATCATATTGTTGAATGATTGCTATTATTTCCTCTGGTGTTTCTGATTGTAATAACAATTCTCTTGCTTGTTCATTCATCAGCACTTTCGATAAACGGGCTAAGGCTTTTAAATGCTCTGCTCCTGATCCCTCTGGAGCTGCTATCATGAAAATTAACTTTGCTGGCTGGTTATCAAATGATGCCCACTCAATACCTTCTTGACTACGTCCAAAAATAATTGATGCTTTTTGAATAGATTCATGTTGTGCATGCGGAATAGCAATATTATCCCCTACACCTGTACTAGATTGAAGCTCACGTTGTTGTAAGTTAGCCACATACCCTTCTACATCACTAAGACCTCCCGTTTCAGCAAAACGAGTAGCCAAATATTGTAATGTGTCATTTTTAGTCTTTGTGTGTAAATCTAAGTCGATAATATCTTTTATAAATAATTCAGATAATTGCATTGTGTTTCCTCCTCTAAACTGTTGTCACTTTAATTTGTGGCAGTAATGTTTCGATTAATTCTTTTTGTGTAATTCCCATTGAAAAAGCAGTGGCACTGCCGGTTGCTGCTCCTTGC
Organism: Granulicatella sp. WM01; assembly: GCF_004570605.1. GTDB lineage: Bacteria > Bacillota > Bacilli > Lactobacillales > Aerococcaceae > WM01. The sequence goes on from NZ_SPPB01000003.1 coordinate 58,254, forward strand.
TGCAATGCTTTTTTATAACAATGAGAATGTAAATATTCCGCTATAAAGCCGGCTAACATAGAATCTCCTGCACCCACTGAATTAATCACTTGTCCTTTCGGTACATTGGCAATATACTTGTCACCATTTTCTGTTAATAAAAAAGAGCCCTCTCCCCCTCTTGACACAAGGACATTTTTTGCACCCTGTTCTTGTAGTTTTTGAGCATAAGTGATGCAATCATGTATTGTAGTAATGCTCACACCAAATAACTCACCCAACTCATGATGATTTGGTTTTATAATGAATGGTTTATAGGCTAAACATTGTTGTAACAATTCTTTAGTCGTATCCAATACTAGATTAACCTCTTTATCACGACATAATTTCGCGATTAATACATAATGATGTTCTGTCATACCAGGCGCCTTATTTCCTGCCAAGAAAAGCGTATCACCTTGACGTAAACGTATGTCAAGAAAATCATATAAACGATTAAAATTCTCTGGAGAAATAAATGCCCCATTTGCATTACATTCTGTTTCTACTTCACCCTTTAATTTCACATTAATACGTGTAACATTCTCTACAGGAATATTATAAACTGTAATACCGTCTTTTTCTAACTCTGATTTTATGTACTCACCTGAAAACCCACCTAAAAATGTAATAGCCGTATTTTTCCAATTAAGTCGATTAAGTACAACAGACATATTAATGCCTTTCCCACCAATAATATAGTGTTCGGATTTAGAACGATTTAATTCACCTAATGTTATCGTATCCATCTGCATCACTAAATCAATAGCAGGATTAAATGTAATGGTATAAATCATCTATTTCCTCCTCTTTCTTTATATAATGTCTTTTTAAGGAAAAATTTTTCCTACTTTTTGTTATGACAACCCAATCATTTCGTATGCCACTTATTTAAGCAATGCACTTGATTAAAATGACGATACATGACTGGACAATCTACAGTCACAATCTCAACTTGTTGAATTGTTGCAAATTGATGAAAAGACTGGGTATCAAATTTTGCATATTCAGCTAGTACAATAGACTGCCGTGCTTGTTGAATTGCCATTTGTTTGATAAAGGCTTCCTCTGAATCAGGAGTCGACAATCCAAATGTGTTATCAATACTATTCACACCTAAAATTGCACTATCAAAATGATAGTGTTGGATTTGTTGCACTGCCATGCTCCCCACAATAGCTTGTGTTCTTTGTTTTAATTTCCCACCAATTAAAGTGGTGGAAATATTATACTTGACTAGACGTTCTAAATGATGTGCTCCATTTGTAACAACATGATGTTTCTTAGCATTGAGAAAGGGAATTAATTGATGTGTGGATGATCCTGCATCTAAAAAAATACATTGCCTTCCGTTCAAAAAATGTTGAGAAACATATTTAGCTAATTGGATTTTACCTGTTTCACCATGCTTTAATCTCTCTTTAAGTAGACTATCTTGACTAAGCGTAGGCAAAATAGCTCCCCCATGTACACGCTTTAATTGATGTTGTTGCTCCAATATATCTAAATCACGTCTAATAGTAGCTTGAGAACAATGTATTGCCTCAACAATATCTACTACTTTTATACTCTGATGTTTAGCTAATTGATGCAATATATACTGGTGTCGTTCTGCTGCCAGCATACATTTTCCCCCTAAAATATTATATTTGTATAATCCATTTTAACCTATAACTCAATCATTTTCAATCAAAAACAATCATTTTCAATCATTCAATCTCTATTTTTACTACGGCTACATGATTTATCATATTGAAAACACCCTCATATACATAGATATAACTTTTCCAAACTTTATGTTTATTACATTTTATAAACTATGTATCCTGCTCTCTAATCAATAAGTCCACAGTCTAATTATTATCTTTATTAAGATACAGTATGATATACATGGTTCGTTTATTATATCTTTTAATATACATGAAAAATTGAATACTTGTTGAAAAATAGATTTACTCTACTGAACAACATCAAAACAATCGTGTTAGCAATTTTTTATTTACCAACACGATTGTATACGCAAAAAGGAACTGGGAAAAAACTAAAATTTTAGCCTTTCGATTAACATTTGAAAAATTGAAAACAGCTTAGAATCAACGTTTCTGATAACGTCATTATAAGCTGTTTTTTTATTTTTAAGACTTTTTTCCCAGTCCCATTATGTATTATAAAGTTCTTCTGCCTTCAATAGCACGTAATAATGTCATTTCATCTGCGTATTCAATATCACTTCCAACAGCCAGTCCATGAGCAAGTCGTGTAACCATAATATTTGCTGGTTTCAATAACCTTGCAATATATTTTGCGGTTGCCTCTCCCTCAGCAGTAGGATTAGTTGCAATAATGATTTCTTGCACATCTTCTGCATCTTGCAGTCGTTGAATTAATGACGAAATACTCAAATCATCTGGCCCAATTCCATCCATTGGAGATAGTACTCCACCTAGGATATGATAAAGCCCTTTATATTCTCCCATTCGCTCCATTGAAATCACATCTTTAGAATCTTCAACGACTAAAATTTGCGTACGATTTCTTTGCTCATCACAACATATTAAACACGGGCTTTCTTGCGTAATATACCCACATATTGAACAATGCGTTAAATCTCGCTTGACACTAATAAGTGCATTAGCAAACTGCAACACATCTTCTTCTGGCATATCCATACTAAAAAAAGCCAACCTAGCAGCCGTTTTTGCACCAATTCCAGGTAAACGTCTATAACTATCTATTAATTTTTCAATTGGTAATGGATATTGCATGTATTATAACCTCATTCCTCCATTAAAATGGCAAATGTTGTGTATATTTACCCATGACTTCTTGAGTACGTGTTTCAACTTTTTTAAGCGCATCATTCATTGCCACAACTAATAGATCTTGAAGCATATCAATATCTTCTGGATCAACAATTTCTGGTTTGATGATGACATCAATCACTTCTTTTTTCCCAGTCATTTTTACTTGAACAAAATCATTGGTTGATATACCTACAAATTCTTGCTCATTCAAATAATCTTGAGCTTTTTCCATTTCTTTTTGTAATTTTTGCATTTGTTTCATCATACCTTGCATATTTCCCATGCCACGCATCATTATTTATTCCTCCACTTCTACAACATCACCAAATAGTTCTGTTGCTTTACTAATAATTTCTGGTATTTCTTCTTTAATTTCTGTAATTGCCTCTTCTAGTGGCTCTAAATGTTCACTAGAACGTGCTGTTTGTGGTTCCAATTCTTCAACTAAAGTTGGGTGTAAATACTGTTCAAGTGTTCCCATTTTTTTAGATTGAACAAATTTATCTCTAATCGTTTGCCATTGACTTAACGGCACACACTCAATACGACACGGGTGTTTAATCAAACGCTCTCCGTGTTGGCTTAAATCTTGTTGTAACGAGGTGTCTGTGGCCGTCATCTGACAAAGTACATCATACTCAAATCCCAAAACAATCCCATGTGGACTTGCTGCTAAAACGACTGATGAATTCAATTTACCTTGTTGTGATACACTCAAACATGACACAATATCGTGCCATTCCTCTTGAACAAGCTGTTTGTCTTTAGCTGTTGCTTGAGCTAAAACACTAAATACTTTTGACAAATTAGGTGTAAACTGCTTATTATTTTGTCGTTTAGGAACATCTTTAATAGGCACTTTTTGAACATTTTCTTGTTTTTGAAGATGCTCAACTTGTTTCTTTAGTTGCTCCACAGTTTGCCACAAGTCTTGAATTAAGGCATTATCGGCACTATTGCTAGCTTTCTTGTCCAATGCTTTTGCCATTTTGAGCGTAAATGTTTCAAGGTAAATATCTTTTTGTGTAGTTACCTTTAATGCCTGCTGAGTTAATGTTAATTCCTCAATCATTGCATAAATAAACTCGGAAGATATACTCGGCATAGAATCCAAAACATCTACTAATGTGCCATCTGGTGATACAACTTGACTAATCAACATATCTCTAGCAAATATTAACAGTTCTTCAACAAAACGCCCTGCTTCTTTTCCATCACGTAACACACAGTGTAAGTCCTCTAAAGCTTTTGATGTATTCTGTTCATAAATGTTTATCACATAACTAAGCATCTGTTCATGAGATATGCTACCAGACACTTGTAAAGCATCCTCATAACGAACACCTTGATCACCATAAGAAATAGCTTGATCCAGCAAACTAAGTGCATCCCTCATGCCTCCATTAGCACTTTTAGCTATAATTTGCAATGCTCTATCGTCATATTCAATCTGTTCTTGTTCAAGAATATAGGTTAAACGCTCTTGAATATGTTGTCTTGTAATCCGCTTAAAATCAAATCGTTGAGCTCTTGAAATAATCGTCGCCGGAATTTTATGTGGTTCTGTTGTTGCCAAAATAAATATGACACTTTGTGTAGGCTCTTCCAACGTTTTCAATAATGCATTAAACGCTCCAGTCGAAAGCATGTGTACTTCATCTATAATATACACTTTATACTGAACTTGTGTCGGTGCATATCTAGACTTATCCCGAATATCTCTAATTTCTTCAACACCGTTATTACTAGCTGCATCAATCTCGATTACATCACCAAGGGTACCTTGTGTGATACTTTGGCAAACATCACAAACGTTACATGGCTCTCCATTCATTTGATTAGGACAATTTATCGCCTTTGCAAAAATTTTAGCCGCACTCGTTTTCCCTGTCCCTCTAGGTCCAGTAAATAAATATGCATGACTAACTTTGTGAGATAAAATGGCATTTTTTAACGTTTGGCTAATCATATTTTGTCCCACAATATCTTCAAACTTTTGTGGTCTCCATACACGATACAACGCTTGATACATGCTTTCCCTCCAATCTACTACCATATCTTTTACATTATAATCTATTTACAAAAAAAATAATAGTAGTAGCTCTGTTTTAAAATATATCGCACATAGCTAAGACTATATTTTGCCACATTATCACAACATATAAATACATATTACACTTGCTACAATAAACAAAATAACATGTTGCTTCCATTTAAACTATTTTTGACATAGACCAAAAAGATTACTCACACTTTGAATATACCTTGCTCTTAAACACGCTTATAACAACATTATATTTCTACTTTAATCCAATTAAAATAGTAGATTATCATCACATCCTCTTGATGAGAAAGAACATTTGCTTTACTAAGGATATAAAAACAATCATGTTGGCAAACTTTTTTGTTTACCAACACGATTCATTGTACACTCAACTTCATATTTAGAACACTAGTGTTATACTATTTTTATTCCTAATATGAATAGAACTAATTTAACAATTCAGCAGCATCTTTATCAATAATAATTGTCACACGCTCATGTTTTTGTAAAATACTTGCCGGAACGCTTTCTGTAATTGGTCCTTCTACTAAATCTTTAATAGCTTGTGCCTTAGCTTTTCCAAATGCCATTAATATAATTTCTTTAGCATCCATGATAGACTGCAATCCCATAGAATAGGCATGTGTTGGCACATCTTCTTTTTTCTCAAAGAAACGTTGGTTAGCTTGAATTGTAGCCTCTGCCAGCTGCACTTTATGTGTTCTCTCCTCAAACGATGTTCCAGGTTCGTTAAATCCGATATGAGCATTAGTGCCTAATCCTAAAATTTGCAAATCAATAGGGTATTGTTTCAATAATGTTTCATATCGTGAAATTTCCGTCTGCTCATCTTGCTCTAAACCATTAGGAACAAAACTTTCTTTGAACGGTTTTGTATTAAATAAATGTTGTTCCATAAAATAACGATAGCTATGCTCGTCTTCAGGAGATAATCCAATATACTCATCTAAATTAATTGAATAGCAATTTGAAAAATCTAGATTACTATGACGAATTAATGTATACAATTCAATTGGTGTACTTCCTGTTGCTAAACCATAATGCTTAGCCCCATGTTGATACGCTTTTTCAAATAATTCAAACGCTTTTTCAGCACCTTGCTGTGCGTTTTCTACAACAATAATATTCATACTGTTCCCCCTGCTTCTTTCTTATATATTTCAACAAAACTGAAAAGGATTTCACATTTATATTGTAACATGTTTTTATATTTTTTCAACGTTTTTCATTATAAATTTCGCTATTCTGATAAAGAATAATCATTGAAGAGAATATAAAACTAGCATATTAGACTATTTCACACTTTTATACAACTTTTCAAATCACCTTTTTGTCCTATCCATTCGCTCTATTCCACAGCAAATTTGATTTTTTTTAATGAATTGATTATACTTAATGAAAAAGGGAGGCGTCTTTATGAAACCAACACAATTATCAACACATCATTCACTTCGCAAATGTTTAACATTAGCTACACATTTTATCTTATTTTGTATTGCATTTGGTCCTATGTTTACCATAACTATGATGACACAAATACCTCTACTTATACCTATACTACACGTTCTACTCTATTATCCAGCACATATATTATCTAAGGTAATATTATCGGATTTTACATTCTCCACTCCCCAAAAAACTATTGAACATATTATCTTATCGGGTATTTTAGGCTTACTTGTTCTACTCGATCTCCTTTCTATTTTATTTACTATCTCTCTAATCGTTCTTCCGGGAACTGTTTTAATCGCCGTTTATGCACTAGTCAATATTTTTTCTGGACACTTTCTATCCGCTCAAGGAACATTGCTTATCATACTTTTATGTCCAGTATATGTCTTAATTAGTACATATATATACCGAAAAATAATTGATATTAAATCTTCAGAAAAGAAATGACTCTACTCATAAAAAATCAAAACACACATCAGTATACATAAAAAATAGCGATTTATACATCTATCATTTCACTATCTGATCATCGTTCTCTTAAAGCAAATATGTTTTATTTGTTAAAAAAATTTGATAACCATTATATAGTTCAAAGAAACTTTACATTGAGGTGCTTTCTGGTCAATAACCTTTGTCGATTTATGATATACCTATACTATTATTTGTTAATTTCCAGTTTCTTTTTCAATATGAAAAAGGAACTGGAAAAATCAATTTTATCATTATTCTGTATTTTTCGCTAAAAAACATAAAAATTCACTAATTGCTCCGTCAATTCATCAAACAAATTTCATGATTAATTGACATATCAAAAACAACATTCCATTCCACAATAATTTGAATTCTCCTCTCGTATTTTTATTCTATGCACTTTAAGTATATATGCTAAAAGTGGAAAGATTTTTTCAAATCTTCCCACTTTTTTATTTTGACTTTTTCCCAGTTTTTTGACCTAGTTACTGATCTTTGGAATATGTCACATCACTTTTATTTTTAATATACTAATAAAAAAATATCTGTTTATACATCAATCTAACTCAATTTGTCCTGTATACAATTTATAATACATTCCCTGATTTGCCATTAAATCTTCGTGATTTCCACGTTCAATGATCTCTCCATGGTCCATGACCATAATTACATCAGCATTACGTATAGTAGACAGCCTATGTGCGATAACAAATGATGTTCTCCCATACATTAACTGATCCATACCTTGACTAATCAGTCCTTCAGTATGGCTATCAATTGAGCTGGTGGCTTCATCTAATATCAATACTTTTGGATTAGCTACTGCTGCTCTAGCAATCGCCAGTAACTGACGCTGCCCTTGAGAAAGTCCTTCTCCATCCCCAGTAATAACTGTTCGATACCCTTCAGGTAAACGTTTGATAAAACTATGTGCATTAGCCAGTTTTGCAGCTTGAACCACTTCATCATCACTCGCATTCAAACGACCATAGCGAATATTATCTGCTATTGTACCTGTAAATAAATGCGTATCTTGTAAAACAATAGAAATGGTTCGTCTTAAATCTTCTTTTTTTATTTGTGTAATCGGAATACCGTCAAATGTAATTGTTCCTGCATCAATCTCATAAAATCGATTAATCAAATTTGTAATCGTTGTTTTTCCGGCACCTGTAGCACCAACGAAAGCAATTTTTAGCCCTGGTTCTGCCCATACATTAATATCTTTTAAAATATTAACATCTTTCGTATACCCAAAATCAACATGTTCCAAAATGATTTTCCCAACTACTGGAATACGATTGTCATCTTTAAGCCAATACCATTGATCTTCATCACTTTGATCAAGACTTACTTTCCCCTCATCTACTTCTGGGTGTTCATCTAAAATGCTAAAAATACGTTCGGCACCTGCTAAGGCAGCCAGCAATACATTAGATTGTTGGGAAATCTGTGCCAAAGGCTGTGCAAACGTTCTGGAAAACTGTAGGAAAGAAGCTAATGCTCCTACGTCCATCATTCCACTAATGACAAGATAGCCTCCCACTGTTGCCGTTAATGCATAATTAACATACGAAATATTGCCTAAAATCGGAAACATTGTGTTGGCATAAAACTGTGCCTTTTGCGCAGAGCGGTTTAATTCTTGATTTAATTCCTCAAATTCTTCTAGTACTTTTTGCTCGTGGTTAAATACTTTAATGACTTTTTGTCCTTCAATATGTTCCTCAATATACCCATTCACTTTTCCAAGTGTTTTTTGTTGCATTCCGAAATATTTGGCTGAACGTGACCCAACAAATTTAACAATATACATCATAATCGCAAGCATTATGACAATCATTATTGTTAATAATGGCGACAAAATAAGCATCATAATAAAGGTTAATACCAATTGTAAAGCTGACGTTAACAACATAAGTAAACTGTTGTTAAACGCATTTTGAATATTATCAAAATCATTTGTAAAACGTGACATCAAATCGCCATGTTTATGCGTATCGAAAAAACGAATTGGCAATTTTTGAATATGATCAAAAAGTTCCATACGAATCGTTTTAATTGTTTTTTGCCCGATAACAACCATAAGACGAACTGAAAAATAGCTGGCACAAACTCCACACATATAGATAAGTACGATTAGACCAATCATACGAAGTAAACCATTAACATCTTTAGAAGCAACAAAATCATTAATTAATGGGCGAATAAAATATGTTCCTGCAACGCTGGCAACGGTACTAATAATTAGAGCAACAACCACAATACCTAGCTGAAATTTGTTTCTCCACAAATACGTCATTAAGCGTTTCAAAGTCTTTGCCATATTTTGAGGGCGTCGTCCAGCTTTATTCATTTTTTCCATTATACTTGTGCTCCTTTCATTTGAGTTTCATAAATATCACGATACATGTCACTATTTTCTAATAACATCTCATGATTTCCCAATGCACTCATTTTTCCATCTTCTAAAACTAAAATATTATCCGCACCTTGAATTGACGAAATCCGTTGTGCAATAATGATAACTGTTGTATCTGGAAAATGATTAAAAAAGGCTTCACGGATATGTGAGTCTGTTGCTGTATCTACTGCAGAAGTTGAATCATCTAAAATAAGGACAGCAGGTTTTCTAACCATTGCTCTAGCAATACATAACCTTTGTTTTTGTCCACCAGAGAAATTTCCTCCACCTTGTTCAACCCAAGTATCGTAACCATCTGGCATTTCCATAATAAAATCATGTGCTTGTGCATATTTTGCAGCTTGAATTAAATCATCTTCACTTGCCTGCTCATTTCCCCACAATAAATTTTCACGAATCGTTCCAGAAAACAGTGTGTTTTTTTGCAATACCATAGATACATGTTGACGTAAATCTTTAAATGTAAACTCTTTAACATCAACTCCACCCACTTTTACACAACCTTTTGTTGTATCAAAAAGACGTGGAATAAGTTGCACAAGAGATGTTTTTCCAGACCCTGTTGGCCCAATAATCCCAAACACTTGCCCAGCTTTAATGTCAAAATGAATATCACTTAATGCTTCTTCCGTTTGATCTTTTCCATAAGAAAAATACACATGTTCAAATGACACATCCCCTTGAATATGTGGCCTACTTTGTGCGTGTGTTTTTTCTACAATATCAATTTCAGTATCCAACACTTCAAATATTCTATCCATTGAAGCCTTTGTCATTGTAAACATAATAAACACAAAGGACATCATCATTAGCGACATAAAGATTTGCGTGATATAAGACAAGAAACTAATTAACTCCCCATTAGTAATTCCACCAGCGATGGCCATATTTCCTCCATACCACATTACTGCAATTGTACACGCATAAATGGCTAATTGCATAGCTGGACCATTGAAAATAACAACCATCATAGCACGCAAAGCTCTTTCTTTAAAAGTTGTGTTGACAGCATTAAACTTTTCTCTTTCATAATCTTCTCGAACGAAAGATTTTACAACACGGATACCTATAAAATTTTCTTGCAATGTACGGTTGATACTATCAACTGCTTGTTGTAACTTTTTAAAACGTGGGAAGGCGATAGACAAAATTAATGCTAAAGCTAAAACTAAAAATGGCACAGCAATAATCAAAACAAGAGAAAGTGGAGCATTAATTTGTACAACTAAGAATATCGTAATAAATAACATCAAAGGAGCACGAGAGAGAATGCGTAGTGTCATAATAATTGTATTTTGAACACTTGTTACATCTGAACTTAAACGTGTCACGAGAGAAGCATTAGAAAAGTAATCGATATTATGGAATGAAAAGCCCTGAATTTTAGCCATTTCAGCTCTACGAAGCTCTGAGGCCACATTTGTTCCCGCTAAGGACGCAAATTTAGCCCCTAACATACCTGCAATAAGGGCAATTATAGACAACCCTACCATAAGCAGACCTTGCTGCACAATGAACTCAAGATTTTTCTGACTAACCCCTTTATCAATAATATTTGCCACAATAACCGGTTGTATCACTTCACATAAAACCTCAATTAAAATTGCTATCATCGCAAAAAAGGGATATTTTTTATACTTTTTAAAGTACGGTAATATCCGTTTAATCATATTTTTCACTCCTTTATTTTTTAATCATCTTTTTATTTTAACAAAAATAAAAAAGCATTTCAAATGCTAAGATTGCTATTTTTTGCATATTCACCTATTTTAGCTTAGATAAACGTGAGTAAAAAAACAGTTATTATACAATAAAACACTTTTTTCTTTTCCTGTAAAATTCGGAAAAAAGTAAGATTCATACCACTAACTCAATCTCTTATAGCTATGTTTGACCAAAATTGTATACATTGCTCAACTTTATGCCTAGTTCTTTTTATGTACACCAAATAAAAAGCATGGAGTCAACACACCTATCTGTATTAACTCCACGTTATTAAAATTTATTAGTATCTTTCTCTTCTAAGAGAACTATGCATTAACGGTTCGGTAAATCGTTTGGTAATTCAATAGATTTCACAGCATTCACATCTTTATAGTGTGCTGTAAAATCTATAGCAACTGTTTGCTTATTGCCACCATTTGGTACAGTCATGATTATTGAACCTTCAGATTCCATCAAATAAAATGTTTTCTTATCTACCTTATAAGATGCCGTAATTTTATCTATTGTCCCCCCTGATTGCATCATGCTATTAATTAAGCTATCATTTCCTGAACCATAAAGACTTGATTTTAAATAATCTTCAATTTTTTCTTTGTCTACTAAGTCTACGTTGACAAGATAGTACGCATCTTTTTCATCAACTGTAGCATACTCTTGATTTAAGTTTTCAAGTGCATTAAATTGGTTTTTCGTAGAATTTATTTGATTGTTAACATCTCCATTAGATTCTATCCATTCTCCATTGACTTTTACATAATACTTATCATTCACATAATAAAATTCTGATTCCACTCCAAATGCTTGCATGTTCATTTTCATGGTCAGAGGATCCATAATTAACTCTACAGAATTTTTCAGAATAACTTGCTCCATTTTTGTCTCATCAACTTTGACTTTTACATCAATATCCATAGCTAGACTTTTGATTGTTTTAGCTGCCTCTATTTGCTTATTTAAAACATCTGTTTTTGACAATTTCTGTTGTGTAGTTACCTGTGTACTGTCACTTGATTGTTGTGGTGTACTTGGATTTTGACAAGCCCCTAGTAATATACATGCACCAAGAAATAATAATCTCTTTTTCATCGTAAACCTCCTAAAAATATTTATACTTTTATTATATCCTATTTTTCTAATTATTCAATGTTTTATATGTTTTCTCATTAACTTGTAACACCATTGATATGAATTGTTCACAAAAATAGGGTTTTCCATAAAATCCTATTCAAACACAGCTCCAATTTATCACCAATAAAAATCTATCTAATGTTTACATCATTTTTATATCGTCTTTTTGCGTTTCTAACATATCGTGCATATTCATCAGACTAAATACTGGTTATTTTAAATAAAATTTGCTATGATACGTCTAGTACAAAGACAAGGAGATTTTATGATTATTTCATCACTATTGTTTCCCAGAGAAAATTTGCCGCATGTGTCATCCATTGATACCATTTCATCGGCTTTAGACCTTATGGAAACACATGATTTAAGATGTATTCCTATTTTAGATTCATCTGGTCAACTATATCGAGGGAACATTTATAAATATCACATCTATCGTCATATCGCTAAGGGAGGCTCTTTAGAAATAGCCGTCACAACATTACTTAAAAATGCAACGAAATTTGTTTATGATACAGACGCTTTTTACACATTGTTTTTTAAATTAAAAGATTTACCTTATATTGCTGTCTTAAACCATGATAACCACTTTCTAGGAGTTGTTCGTCATGATGACTTTATGCTGATGCTCTCTCAAACATGGAAAATAAATGCATCAAGTTTTTCTATTACAGTTGATTTGTCTGGAGAAACCAACTTATTACCCCAACTCATTAAACTCATCAAAAAATCTAGTGAAAACTTCGAATTAATGACACTTGACAAAGATGATTTTACGCTAAAAAAACGTGTTCAAATAACATTCTCTAACACATTGACTCAAGAAGAACTCAACAAGTTAATCATACGTTTAGAAAAAAAAGAGTTTAGCATTTTATCTATTGAAAACTTAGCACACGGTATTTAACTATTTTCAATAATTTTAGGATTATTGAAAACTGAGTAAACTTGTGCAGGCAAACAAATGTTTGCCTGCACAAGTTTGTTTATTACTAAAAAAATGTATCACACATCAAGTCATTTTATCATTTTCAGGATATACAATAAATCGTGTTGAGGAACAAAAAAGTTTGCCAACACGATTTATTATACACCCATAGTTCAAAGACCAAAAAGTATGAAGTAAGACAAAATATTTTAAAATTGTATCGATTTCATTTAAATTTATGTAACTAGTTTTTAAATTTTCTAATTCGCTATCTAACAAAAAGTTCAGTTTATAGGAAATATCATTAAAATTTTGATACATAGTATAAAAATTTTCTTTCCCTGAAAAATAAGAAATCAACTCATTGTGAAAAGGAATCCATTCTGAAATGTGAATTTTACTACTGTCTCCTCGTATTGTATGTTTCTCAAAATAATTTTTTGAAAAAAAAGTATAAGGTAAATATTTATGGGATTTTAGCATCAATCCCTTAAGCAAAGGTATTTGAATATTATGTAAATTTATTATGACTTCGGAACTATTTATTTTGAGAATCATTTTTCTTCCTTCACTTCAATCGTATCATACAAATTAATTAGAACTGACTCCAACGTTGGCTCATCTATTTTCAAACTAATTACTTCATTATTTTCCATTAATTCATTAATCAGAGTTACTAAATTGTCTTCTTTTATCAGTTTTATTTTAAATTTATTATACTCTAGTTCGTCCACCTTATAATGCTTTGATAAACTAAACTGCGATTTTTCACTTATTTCAACAGTTAACTCCTGTGATTGCTCAGAATCTTTAATCAAATTCTTTAGTGAACCATCATAGAATAATTCTCCTTTATTGATAATCAACACTCTGTCCACCATTTTTTCTATATCCGATAAATCATGTGAAGTAATAAAAATAGTGGTCCCAAATTCTTTATTAAGTGATTTTATAACCTTATGAATATTTTCTTTTGCTTTTATATCTAAACCAATAGTTGGTTCATCTAGAAAAACTAAAGACGGTCTATGAAGAAAAGTTGCTAAAATTTCACATTTTGTCTTCTGACCTAAACTCAAATGTCTTACTGGAATTTTTTCGATATCATCCATATCTAATAATTCAGATAGATGATTAAATGTATCCCAAAATTGAGCTGTTGGAATATTGTAAATCTGTTTTAACATTAAATATGTATCAATTGCAGGCAAATCCCACTCTAATTGTGAACGTTGCCCAAACATCACACCAATATTTTTTACATAACGTTTCCTATTTTTATATGGTTCAACGCCACCTACTGTTACAGAACCACTATCTGGCTTCAAAATACCAGATAGAATTTTAATTGTTGTACTTTTTCCTGCACCATTTAGTCCTAAATACCCCACTATCTCACTTTTTTCAAGTTCAAAAGAAATATTTTTTAGTGCGTGTATCGTATCAACTTCTCCTTTTCTTTTTCTCAAAAATGATTTGTTTAATTTTTTTACAACGATGTATCCCATAAGTGTTTTACCTTTCTAACTTCCCGAAGACGAGTATTTCTGTTCCAAATATTTAAATAAGACAACTGATATAAAATAAAATATTATACCTGCAATAGGACTGATAGCATAAAAAAATAAATTCTTCTCACCAGATTTTTGTAAAGTAAAAATTACTGGATAATAGGATATTAATGATACAGGTAATATAAATGTAAAAAAGTTTTGAATATGTCTTGGAAATGATTCCTTAGGATATTGCATCATTGAAACACTTCCTTGTACAAAAATACTGGTAAATTCCATAAATTGATTAAATAGAAAAGTTAAAGAGCCAATAAATAAATATATTCCAACGTATAAAAAGCATCCACATACAATGACAAACGGAATATAGAAAACTAATAAGTACCAATTATAAAAAGAAATATTCTCTACTATGCTAAAGACGAGAACAAATGATGCAACTGCTAATCTTCCAAACCTAATAAGTTGAAAATTGAAAGCTGAAATTTGTAGAATCGTTGAATATGGTCGTAATAAATACCTATCATATTCTCCACTTCGGATTAATCGTTCCATACTTGACTCAAAACCTCTATAAAAAATCTCTGCAAAAGAAAATGAAAAATTGACAATTCCGTATATTAAAAAAACTTCTGATACTGACCAGTCATTTAATTTACCAAAAATATTGAACAATGAAATCATTCCCAAGAGTTCAAAAAAAATGACTAGAATTTGATTGCCAATTCCAACGAAAAAATCCACTTTATACTGTAAATATGCTTTGAAAATTAACTTTATAATCGCAAAATATTTCATCTTCTTAACTATCCTCCATTAATCTCAATTTTTCCTTCAATATCTTTATAAACTATAAGATTGATTGCATAGAAGATGATTATCCACATAATCTGCACTAAAAGCACAAAAAATGAACCTTTATTATCATATAAACCATTAAAAATCTGAGCAGGTAAGTCAACAATATATCTAAACGGTTGAATGTTCAAAAAATCTGAAATCTCCTTTGGAAAAAATCTCAATGGAATAACCATTCCAGAAAGTATATATGCGATGGAACCAATCGTACTTACAAAGTTTGTAATAGAAGTAAAATAAAAAGCCAAACAATACATGGAGGTCGTTATAAGTGTACTTAGTTGAACTGCAAGTAAAACTGAAACAATAAAAAGCAAAAAATTATCCATATTAGGTAACGATAATCGTAATCCAATATCAGGAAAAGCAAAAGATATCATTAAAGAGAACAAAAAAATTGGTATACCACGTGCCATCATTCCAACAAACTTCCAAGATACTGTTTTTGAAAAAATAAAATTAAAAATACTTGTTGGTTTTACAAGGTCCAGTGCCACCGTTCCTTTTCTAATACTATCAAAATCAGAACTATTAACTGTCCAAGGAACAATACCAAATAATACTTGTGTTACCCAAATATACGATGTAGTTTGTAATTCACTCATTGGCGATAACTGCTCATTACTGCCAACAAATGCAATTAAAATATAGTTTTTAAAAATTGCAAAAAATATTTGAGTCACAATCCCAGAAATGAGAGTAATCTTATATATTTTTACAATCTTGATTTGTTTTATAATTTGGCTAACTAAAACCAAACTTATTCCTCCTAATATAATTTTCAACTAAATGTATCAGTTTTTTCTCTTTGATTTCCACATTTGAATCAAAATAATAAGAAATTGAAATAAATGATGCTTTATCAGAATCATCTATTCTCTTATTAAAAAATTTAAGCTGCAAACCCATTTCTCTAAATTCAAATAGAGAAAAATCATTTTCTATTATTTCTTCCTCTTTTATTACACTAATTGAAGAATCGTTATTACCTGCCTTGTTTATATTTATATTAAGTAAACCAGCTACTTTGCCTTTATTTTCAATTTCAAAGATTAAACCTGACAACTGCATACCGATTCGAAAAGACACAACTAGTCCTATTAAGAAAAAACAACTTAATATTTGCTGGAATTTTTACTTACCAACATCATTTGACGAAGAGCCGATTATTTATATCATTAAGTGAAGTGGTTTTTTCGCCGGTATATTTTAATGAACATTCGGTTTTATAACACAAAAAAATGATTTTGCGAGCATTAATACTATGCATATGTTACATTGCGTTTCCTTAACGCTTCGTAACAAAATATGTCTTATTCCCATTACACAACAGTTATACTAAACATGATGCTCTTTATTATCCGACTTGGAATATGACAAGTTATGTTCATGGCAAAATTTTTCTATTCTAACCGAATCTATACTTATATTGAACATTATTTTTGGCAAAGGTTTACTGACTTTACCAATACAAACACATTCCACTTGTTTTAGTATACCTACAGAATCACTATGCTCTTTTAGTCATTCACTCATCACGTCTATTTGCTCCACGCATTTCCATAGGCTTAGCCAATACTTTGATACGTTCCATTAAACGTTGCGATTTTCTCTCATCTTCAACACTTGTTCCTTTCAAATGCTCCACTAAAGAATCAAAATCTAAATTTGATGTAAAAAACGTTGGTAAATGTTGCCTCATACGATAGTCTAAAATAACCATTAGAACATCATCTCTTATCCAAGCACTTAGAGATTCTCCACCAATATCGTCAATCATCAAAATAGATGCTTTCTTAATAATATCTAGTTTTTCATTGACTTTATTTTTTGCAATGGCTTCTTTTAACTCGACAACCAGACTTGGAAAATGCACTAAATAACTACTATATCCTTTTGAAGCTAATTCTCCAGCTAGACACCCTAGTAGATGTGTTTTTCCTATTCCGTATGTTCCATAAAGGTAAGCCCCTTTATGCTCTGCACGTGGATTATCTTGATACGCTTTACAAAATTCTACAATATATTTTACAGCATTTATTCTTCCTTTTCCTGCGTCCAAAAAATTTGGTGACAGACGTAATTCCGCAATTCCTTTTGGCATCTCCAATGTTTGAATACGTTTAGCTACTTGGCGCTGTTCTTCTTGTAGTAAAAACTCATCTGTAGCCTGATACACAACATCAATATATCCAACATTCAACATTAATTTTGGTGCAAATCCTGGATTTTGTGAATGCCCTTTTATTTGAATACGTTCTTTTTCTTTAATAAATTCATATAATTTAGAATAACTATTTGCAATGATCTGTTCATTTAATTCACTCTCATGCTCTTTTAAAAACTCTTTCACATCTTCATCCATCATCATTTGCGCAATGAGTTTCTGATATGTTTCTTTAAATACACCATTGTGTTGATAACGTTCTAAATGATCTCTTATTGATTCCATAATTCACCTTCTTTACGAAAATACTCCTTGCCAATCTTCTTCATCTACAGGAATATCTATATCTTGTAATGCCTGTTTCTCACGTTCTGTTAATTTAATTTGTTTCACATTTTTTTGACGTGTTTTAGGTTTTTGGCGTTCTTCTCTAGTTTCTACACGTTTTTTCAAATAGTCAATTGCTTGTTCTGGTGTTGCAATATTATGTTTTACCCAATCATTCGCTACTCTCTTAACATAGGCTTGTGTCAAAGCTGCATGATTTAACACAACTAAAATATAATAAGACATCATATTGACAACAGAATCTTTAAATTGAAACTCTTTAATTAATAGTTCTAACACTTTTAATTCTAGTTCTTCTACTTGAAATTGCAATCCGTTTATTTGTTGTTTATTTTTCTGCGTCTTAATTTGTCTAACAAACTCGGCTGGTGCAAATTGAACACATTGTTTAATTAATACTTGAATTTCTTCAGGATACTTTTTAACATCTTGTTCCTGTACATCTATCGTTTGTTTAACACGTGGATTGTCGTGATAGTTTGTTTTGTATTGACGAGCAATGGCATATAATTTATCAACATTTATTGTATTATCTGCTAAAGAATGAGCTTGCAGAATATATTCTCTCATATCCATTGGTGAAGTATGATATAACTGGTGTATTGTTAAAATGGCTTGCTTTACCTGAACTGTTATCTGTTCTTGTGTAACATACGTTCCTAAAATTAAGCGTGAGAAAAATTCCCAATCAAAATCTTCATTGTCAATTGCTAATTGTGCTTTTTGTTGTCCAATAATGTGAGCATCATTAGTTTGTAGCGTAATGTGCTGCCCAAATACTTTGCCAAAACTTTGAGAAATATTTGTATAATCCTTTAAAGACACAGGGTGTACAATAAATTTTGCTCTTAATCGGTTAAAATGTTCTTGACCAATTTGCTCACAAAGCAACCCACAATAAACAGGATCATTAAAGAAATCATACGGTGATACGGGGGCTTGAACATCATAAATATATCTATCTAATGTATCATCATCTGTGCGATACGTTATCAATAATCCCATAGCCTCCAGACGTGCTCTGGATTGAAAAAATTCTTGCACGTTATATTGGAGCATAAAGAGCATGCTCTGATGAGTAAGTCGGATTCGATTTTTAGATTGCGACACTAAAAATTGATACAATGCTGCAGCCTTTGCTCCTATCATAGGCTGATATAACGTAAACACCACATCTCTATCTACGTCTGTAATAGTATTCAAATGTTGTATCATCACATAATCTTGCATATTAATATCTTTCCACTCAAGCATCTATCCACCTCCTTTATACGATTACATTGTGTTAAGTTATGCATTGAACGTAACTGTTCCATGCCCTAACTCCGCATTTTCAAATTTATATTTAGTATACATTCACTTAGTCTTAGATGTGTTCGCTCCTAAATGCCCTGTGCTTCCCACACATTGCACTTTTTGCTTCGTTCGTAGCACACGAAATATCACATCCTATTAGAGTTGAGTTCAATTTCGCACTCTCTTGAAAAGCCTTGTTTGTCGCTCATATTCTGTTGTTGCTGTGCGCCCTCTCGAATATGAAACGTTTCGCCACAATTTTTTCAGCGTTCGTAGCACGCGAAATATCACATCCTGTTAGAGTTGAGTTCGATTTCGCACTCACTTGAAAAACCTTGTTTGTCGCTCATATTCTATTGTTGCTGTGCGCCCTCTCAAATATGAAACGTTTCGCCACAATTTTTTCAGCATTCGTAACGCACGAAATCTCACATCCTGTTATTGCTCTAAGCGTTTAGCGAGTTCTTCTAATTCTTGTAAAAATCTGTTTTTGTCTGAAAATTGGCGATACACACTAGCAAATCGAATATAAGCAATATCATCAATTACAGCCAAACGGTCCATAACTAATTCCCCAATAGTCGTTGTAGAAATTTCACTCTCACCCATATTGTATACATCTACTTCAACATCACTTG
This sequence comes from Granulicatella sp. WM01, assembly GCF_004570605.1. Taxonomy (GTDB): domain Bacteria; phylum Bacillota; class Bacilli; order Lactobacillales; family Aerococcaceae; genus WM01. The sequence goes on from NZ_SPPB01000003.1 coordinate 78,091, forward strand.
CCAATTTTTCAAGTGTTTCTAAAGAAATAGGACGTTTTTCGCAAGATCTTACTAACCCACGCAGTAATTTTTCTCGACTAAAATCTTCACGATTTCCATTTCGCTTCACAACTAAAAGTGGAGTCTTTTCAATTCTTTCAAATGTTGTAAAACGGTGTCTGCACTCCTCACATTCTCTACGCCGTCTAATTACCGTATTTTCTTCTGCTGGTCTACTGTCAATAACACGTGAACTACTATATTTACATCGTGGACATTGCATACGTATTCTCCTTACTGTTTATTTGCCTTTATTATAACATCTTTTTAACGCTTTATCATGGATTTAACCGTATTTACCCAACGAATGACTTGTTTGATTGTATCTTCAACACTTCCAGTATTATCAATCACATAATCCGAGCGTTTTACTTTAGCAATTAAAGGCATCTGTGCATACAATCTGCTTTTTACTTCCTCATACGAATACTGGTTACGCGATATTAAGCGTTCTATTTGAACATCTTCCTGCACAAATACACTTAAAACAGCATCAACTTGTTTATCGTAGCCTACTTCAAATAATAAAGGCATATCAATAATAACCACATCTGCTTGCATTTCTAGTTGCTCATCTAGCCACTGGTTAACTTCTTTAAAAATAAGTGGATGCAATATACGATTAAGTGTTTCCCGTTCTTCAGCATGGTTAAAAATAATATCTGCCAATTTTTTACGGTCTAAGGTGTTATCCTCTAATAAAATGTCTTTTCCAAAATGCGATACAACTTGTTCTAGCCCCACACTTCCCTTTTCAACGACTTTTCTTGCCAATTCATCTGTATCGCATAATGGTACATCCAAGGTTTTCAATATATTAGCTACTGTCGTCTTCCCACTGGCAATACCACCTGTTAATCCTACAATATACATTCTTTCCCACTCCTTAATTTGTCATTCTTTGGCAGTGCGAACAAATATGTGTTCCTCTCTGTCCAACGATTATTTTTTCGATTGTATGCCCACAAAATAGACACGCTTTTCCAGTTTGTCCATACACACATAGTTTAGTTTGATAATTCCCTTGTTCTCCTAGACTTGAATAATCTCTAATGGTCGTTCCACCAGCTTGAATAGCTGCCTGTATAATAGATATAATATGATAATGTAATTGTTCAACTTCACTCTCATTTAAATCACTCGCCACACGCATTGGATGAATACGGCTTTGATACAACACCTCATCAACATAAATATTTCCTAATCCAGCCACAACGTGCTGATTTAATAACACAACTTTAATCATCTGATGCTTTTTTTGCAAGTCTTTTTTGAAACGTTCTATAGAAAATGTGTCAAAATAAGGTTCAACACCTAGTTTCTTATGCTCAAAATAAGGTATAACGTCTTTATTAGAAAGCACTATAAACCGCCCAAACTTACGGACATCTTCATACTGTAAAATGCTTCCCTCATGAAAAGTCCACATCACGTGAACATGTTTAGAATATACCTGATTTGTATCGGTTATAAAATATTTTCCACTCATACGTAAATGAGATACAATAGTCCAATGTTTCAACACAATTAGTAAATACTTTCCTCTGCGATCCACTGAATGAATTGTTTCATTTAGCATGCATTGTTTAAATTGTTCAACATCTTCAATTATTTTAGGATAAAAAATACATATTTCCTTAATTGTCTTTCCGACAATTTCTTTAGCTAAAGCACGTCTTACTGTTTCAACTTCTGGTAACTCTGGCATAATAGTCTTCCTTTATAAATTCCACTCATATTTTCCTTATTATAACATGCATTGTAAAAACATACATCTTCTGAATATTTCATAAATTTTTCATGTTTTTTCATTGTATTTCATACAATAAAATAGTATACTGTAATAAATAGATTTTATTGATTGTTTCTATATATTTCTAGACTAACAATTCAGAATATATCGGAATTATTATTAAAATAATTTTATATAAAAACGGACATGCTAAATTAGCATGTCCTCCCCCATGTGCCAAACTTTCTATCAGCACAAAACAACATTGTTCTTAACCTTATTTTCTCACTGTTTTTATAAGTGGAAAATCTTTAATATCTCCAAAGAATAGATGTTCCTCTGGAATTTGATATAACTTAGACATCTTTTTACTTAAAGATCTCGAGATTTTAGTTGAATTTCTCTCAATTCTTGATAAAGAGTCTTTGTTAACCCCTAAAATATTTGAAGCCTCAAGTATTGTTAAATTGCAATTTACTCTAGCTGCTTTTAATGTTAACATTATCATATATCCACCACCTTTTCCTTATAATATCCGAAAACAAACGGATAGTCAACTGAAAAGCAATCTAAAAACTTAAACATCTTTTTACCTTATCGTTATTATGGTAAGATAGGGTTAATTCAAGTTTTTATATTAACAAAATAGTTTTTTTCTAGATAGGTTGTGTATAGAATATGTTAGAATTCTTTAAAAGTATAACAAGTATTAACTTACGAATGTTATTAAAAAATAAAAATATTAATCAGGCTCAATTATCCCGCATGACCGGTATTTCAACAAGTACGATTAATGACTACGTAAAAGGAAAAACGATTATTTCAAAGAGAAATATTGAAAAAATTACAACTGCCTTAGACATTACAATCTATGATTTAGTTAAATATTCTTTTTTTGATGTAAAAGATTTAAGTCAAGAATATGTTGTCGTAAAATTACTCGAAAATAAAACATTAGATATTTTTTCTCCATACGAAAATCTTAAAATTGCTGAAAGTTCAAAAGTTGAACAATATCTATTTTCTAAAGGCGATCAATTGCTATTAGAGAAAAAAGATAAATATGAAACAGATGATATTTTATGTTACTACCATAAAGAGTCAAATCATTACAAAATTGACACGTATACTCAAGATAATCAATTGGAAATTATCGGCAAGATTGTTATGCGTATTTCAATTATGTAGTCATTGCAAAAGATACTTTAACTTTTAATGTGTCTATTAAGGGACTGGGAAAAAAGTCTTAAAAATAAAAAACAGCTTATAATGACGTCATCAGAAACGTTGATTCTAAGCTGTTTTCAATTTTTCAAATGTTAATCGAAAGGCTAAAATTCCAATTTTTTCCCAGTCCCTTTTTTGTATTTTGACAATATTTCCAACGTCATATACATAAAACCCCTAAAATGTATAATACATTTTAGGGGTTTTATGTAGTAAAATTATACATCGGTTCACACAATGTATAAAACGTGCCTGCATATCCGGCAGTGTGGTTTCCCACTTGCACGCTACTTGAGTAGTGACTACTGTCACGCCTCGACTCATCGCATGCTATACATCATACGTGATTTATACTTGCTTGTCAACTAAAATATTCCCTTTTTAATCTCCATATTTTCAACGCTTTTCATCATATCTGAGCATAGATACTCAACTTCTTTTTTACTACTTAGAAAAATAACTAAATTTTCTAGTAACCACAAATCATAACAAGCATCAGATAATATATAGAGCAACATTTCTTCCATGCATACCATAAATAGAAGAAACATGCTATAATATAAAGCGATTATTTGAACTGTATTTATCTCAAGGAGGTTTATTATGAGTTTTGACGGTTTTTTTACTTATCATATCAATAATGAACTAAGCCAAACCATTGTTGGTGGACGTGTTAATAAAATTTATCAACCAAGTGATTATGAAATTGTCCTCACATTACGTGCAAATAGACAAAATTATAAATTGTTAATCAATACTCATCCAACGCAAGCACGTTATCATTTAACTGAAGAAACATTTTTCAATCCAGAAGTTGCACCGAATTTTTGTATGTTATTACGTAAATATTTAGAAGGTGCAACATTGAAATCTATTCAACAGGTAGGATTAGACCGTATTACGACCTTTTGTTTTCAAAATCATGATGAACTAGGGGATAATCATGCTTATCATTTAACAGTAGAACTGATGGGAAAACACAGTAATGTTTTTCTTATTCATCCTCAGTCTAATGTTATTATCGACTGTTTAAAATATATTCCAACCTCCAAAAATAGTTATCGTCAAATTCGTGCCAATACTTATTATCAGTTACCACCTTATCAAAATAAAGTGAATATCATGGCGTTGTCACATGATGATTTTAAACAACTTGACTCTACTATTCAAATGGATACTATTCAACACACCTTACAAGGTATTGGACAAAGCACATTACAATGGATTAAAAACACTTTAACGGATACACAAAAACCATTATCGCAGGTACTAATGCTATTAAAACAAGCACCAACACAAGCTACGCTACTTTTAAAAGATGATATACCTTACGACTTTTTACCTATTTTTTATCCCCAGGGCAAAACAATACCTACGCTTAGTCATTTACTGGATATTTATTACGCAAACAAAGCTAAACTAGAACGTGTTAAACAACTAAGTGGTAATCTTATTGCACAACTTAATCAACTAATATCAAAAAATCAAAAAAAATTAAATAAATTACAACATGAGTGTGAAGAAGCAAAACATGCTGATATATTCAAAATAAAAGGAGAACTTTTAACAACGTTCGCTTTTCAACTCGAAAAAGGAGCAACTCAAGCAACGCTGCCTAACTATTATGACAATGATGCACCTTTACAAATTACGTTAAATCCTCAATTGAGTGCTAATCAAAATGCACAGGCATATTTCAAAAAATACCAAAAGACAAAACAATCCTTGCATTTTTTGAAAGAGCAAATCGCATTATGTCAACAAGAAATTTTATATTTGGATAGTGTGCTTGTTCAAATACATCTTTCAGATACACAAAATCTTGTAGCCATAAAAGATGAACTGATTGCTACGGGATACTTAAAAGATAAACAGAAAATGAAACGTAAATCCCCTGTAAAAAAAGCAGAGCCGTTACAGTTCAAATCGAGTGACGGCACACGAATTTTAGTAGGACGAAATAATATGCAAAATGACTATTTGACATTGAAAATGGCTAAAAAAGATGATATTTGGTTACATACTAAAGATATTCCCGGATCACATGTCATTATCCAATCGAGTCAACCTAGTGATGATACCATTAAATTAGCTGCTACTATTGCTGCGTACTATTCAAAATATCAAAAAGCAAGTAATGTGCCAGTTGACTACGTTGCCGTTAGACAGATTAAAAAACCAAATGGTGCTAAGCCTGGTTTTGTCATTTATGACAAACAAAAGACAATTTATGTCACACCAACACAACAAGAAATAGACAAGCATAAATTATCTTAATTGGAAATTTTGAAAAAATACAGTACAATAAAGAAACAATGATAAACAAGGAGTTTTTTATGGCTAAGAAGAAAAAAACAAAAATGGAAAAAATAACAAAAATAGTGACTTGGGTGATGTTAGTTGCTTTACTTGTATCAGCAGGGATTACTCTAGTACTTTCACTATTTCAATATTTAAAATAAGTTTTCCACTCGCTTTTGCGAGTGTTTTTTATATACTAAATAAAAACTCACTAATAGACTTAAATACGTTTTAAATCGGCTAGTTTCCTCTTGACTTAAAAAGATTGCTTTACCTATTTATAATAAAGCGTGTTGGCAATGCCAACACGCTCAGATTGTTGACAATATAATAAAAAAAGCACATCACATTTTTAAAATAGAAAAAATGTGATGTGCTTTTATATTAAACCTATATAGAGTAGCAAAAGTACTGTTTAAAAGAAAAAAACAATACTGTTTGTGTAGTATTGTTGCCAGTTTTTTCATATTTTGGGTA
>NZ_SPPB01000040.1 GCF_004570605.1 Granulicatella sp. WM01
CATAAGGTACTCGTGTATTTTCTGTTGGGTCTTGTGGGTTCACAATGCTTGGTGGCACATAACCTTTTGTTTTGTCCTCTGGGTCCACTGGTTTCAATGGATTGCCATCTTTATCTTTTGGTGTGTACCCTGGTACGTATGGTAACGCTGGGTTATCACTTGGCTCTTCTGGTGTCTTGTCATATGGCACATCTGGGAAATACATTCCCGGTACCTCTGGTATATATCTTCCACCTTGTGCATACACGAATGTCACAGTTTGATCTTCTTTTGTTACTTTTCCTTGTACGTTTTCTGGAGTTTTTTTCAGATAGTAGATGTATCCACGTTCTTCAAACATTCGTACACCTTTATCCAAGGCATTATAATCTGTTCCGACCTCTTGATCTCTAACTACTATCTCCGAAGCTTTTATTTCTCTACCAAATTCAGATACAAATTTTGCTTCAACTTTCCCACCTATTTTTGCTATTTCTTCACTATAAATGGCAACATTAATCACTTCATTTGGATGATTTAGTGATAATGTAAAGTCTTTTTGCCCTTTTGCATTCACATCATTTCCAACGATAAGTACATTACTTTTGACAGCTTTATCATTAATGCGTTCTTCTATTGCCGGTTCAACAGTGACTTTATAATCTCCACGATAGTTAACTTTAAATGCATAATCTCCTGAAGCATCTGTTGTTTTCGTGTCTACAAGTGTTTCCACTCCATTTTCCACTTTATATAATTTAACTGTACGATTAGCTAGCGGACTATCTTGATCTTGATAAACACCATCTTTTGCTATGTCAGCATACACTTTACCAGAAACTGTATAATCGACAACTTGAACTGATGAAGATACAGATTCTATTGCACCAACTGGTGAATTGTTTTTAATTAACCCGACAGAATTATAGGCAATTTGACCAACTTCAGCATTATCTCCTACACGTGCTGAAACATAAAACTCTTTAAATGTATTTGGAGCTAATTCCACTCCGTCATTCATCTGTAGTTTAATCATTCTAACTGAACTGAAATCACTAATTTGATCTGCTGTTTTCCAGTTAGCTGATAAATTTTCTGAAAGGTTAGCTACCGGTGCATCTGTTGAGTAATAAACAGTGTATCCTTCCACATTCGGAATAGCTTCTTTTAAGAAAACATCAAACTGTGAGCCACGGTTTACGTATTCTCCAGTTTCATTTTCAACAATTCTTCTATCTCCAATGCGTGGTAAAACTTCAATTAAAGACACATTTCTTTCTATTTTACTTCTTGAACGGTTAAACAACTGTAAACGATAACTAATATCTGAATCTTTATCTACTTTCGTATCCAAGTGATAATTGCTCTCTTCACTTGCTTTAACTGATTTTGTAACGACTAATTCTTCTGGAGTATTGTAAATAATATCTCGAGAAATAAAATGGATTTTGTCTGTTATTGATCCATTTCTATTTAAATCGAATGTATCAGTAGAAGGGTATCCTCCCTGTACAACCTCTGATTGATCCCACGTTAACGCAACTCCCATTGCGTATTTACCTGGTTGCATAGACAAAGTCGCTTTTAATTTAGTATATATTGTATAAGAAGTGGAACTATATTTATTACCTTCAGATAGATGATAATCAAAAATATAAGCAGTTTGTCCTGTTCCTTGATAATTTGGAATAACTTCACTTGGTTTATTAGCAATTTTAAAAGTGTCCTCTGTTGTTTCTATAGATATAGGCTCAAGACCCTCTGGTACTAACATGATATATTGACCTGTAAGCGTGGTACGATCAACTAAGAGATTGCTCAGAGTGAAGTAAGATTCATTGAATAGCTCATTTCCAGAAAAAAGTGTTGCCGTCCCACTATTGCCGTACATATCAAATTTAACTGGTACAACGCTCATCTGATATGCTTTTGAAATAGTAGCTGAAGCCCCATTTTCATCAGTCGTTACATACATTCCTGCTTTATTCCATAACTCAACACTTTTTTGCACATTATCTGGATAAAGATTTTCAACTTCTCGTAGTTTCTCTGCTACCATTTGTTTTGAAGGTACTGTTGAATAATCAAATGCAATATGTATGTTTTTAAACTCATCTGAAGTAATGGTGTCATTAAAAATCAATTTGAATCCTGTATACTTTTTACTAGCTACTGGTGTATACGTACCACCGTTTCCGTCAGTTTCTGAACGGACTAGTGGGACATTTTGTGCAATAACTTCCTCTAATATGGTATTTCCTTGATTATCTGTGACAATACCATACAACGTATTAGATGACAGTTTTTGTATATCTTCTGAACTTAACTCTGTATACGACACAAATCTATAACTAGAAAGATAGACATCATTTGCTGTAATCTCTCTTTGTTCTTTAACAGTGGTTGAAAAATCGCGTTCACTGACTATACTAGAAATATAGTCTCGCAAATTGTCAAGCACAATATTAATTTTTTTTTCACTTTTTTTATCTTTTTATTTTCTTTTTTGTTTTCATATACTTTTTCATCATTTTCACCCTCTTTTTTTTGGAGATTTTCTCTTTTTGGGGCGAAAAATGAAAAAAAGTCCATAAAACATCGTGACTTCATTTATCACTTTTAAAAAATAAGCGAAATAAAGCCCTCTTTATTTTTTATGGATTTCTCGGGATTCTCTATTCGTTATACACCTCAAATCGACTCTTATAGCCAAATAGTTTACATGGTCTATGGTTAATCAAATACACTGCTTCTTGGAGTTGTTCTTCCGTAATGTGTTCAAATGACATTTTCTTAGGGAAAAATTCTCTAAGCAACCCATTCGCATATTCATTAGTTCCACGTTGCCAACTCTTAAAGCTATCTGCAAAATAGAAATCAATCTGTAATGTTTTTTCTACATCTTCAAACTTCGCAAATTCCACACCGTTATCACTCGTAATGGTTAAACATCTCTCCTTACAAAGCAATCGACATAACCCATGTTTCACTTGTTCAGACGTTCTATCTTCTACTAGTGTAGCCAGTAGGTATCGGCTTTTCCTATCTACTGCCGTTACTATACAACGCTTAGAGACTCTTGAGGACAACACCGTATCCACTTCCCAATCTCCTATTCGTTCTCTACGCTGAACAACTTTAGGTCTATCGTGAATCGTTTTTCCACGTTGCCAACGAAACAAACTCGCTTTTTTATAAACTTTTCCTTTTCTGCGTAGATATATTTTTTCCCCATTTAATAACAGTTTCTTCTTATGCCAACGATACATTGTTTTCATGCACACCCTATTGTCCATCTTTTGTTTTAACATGTATCCAGATATTTCTTCAAAACTCCATGATTTCATCATCTTTTCTTCGATGAATGTTTTTATTTCAGGTGTTAGTTTTAACGGTGTTTTGGCTTTTTTCCGACGTTCTGTTGCTTTGGCATGGGCTGTTCTTGCCTCATACACACCCTCAACACTATTTCTCTTGATTTCATGCCAAATGGTGAAATAAGGTCTTTTCATCAATTCAGCTATGTCACGTATCGTTTTTCCTTTATTTAAAAACATATCTATACTTAAACGTTCCTCATACGTGATATGCTTTTTCACCCCATATACTATACCCCCTTTTATACATTGTCTATGTATTGGTATACTACAATTATAAAGACAACAAAATTATAATTCAAATACTTGTTATCTTATATTTTTGCCCACTCTACACAAAATAATCCTCGTTTAATAGCCGTTTGCACTTTACGTATGGTTAACTCAGAGTGTTTTAATTCTGAAAAGCGTTGTACAATCGCATAAGTTGATAAACCCGAATGGTATAACCCACTAATGATGTAAAAATCCCATTCATCAAGACATGAACTTTCCATAAATTCTTCTCTGGATTGTTTATAATATAATGCCGTAGCCACTCTTGCGTCATACACGCCTGCTACACTATATTTACTCACTTCTGATTGTACTTTGTATGTACTGATACCTACTGTTCTTGCAATTTCTTCATAATTCTTCCCTTCTCGCAATAAACATTCAATTCGGTATTTATCCTCATACGTTAATTGCTTTGTTACATTATCGTCCATAAATAGCTTACCTCTTTCTTTTCATTACTTCATTATAAAAAGGCTATCTCCCACGATAGCCTTGTTGTTTATCTCTTGTCTGTTAACTCTTGTAATAGTGGCATAGGGTCAACATAATCTGCCCATAACGTTTGTGACACTCCAAAGTGAAGATGTGTACCTGTTGAATACCCACTTGAGCCAATGACACCAATGTGTTGTCCTTGCTCAACCTGTTCATCTTGAGTAACCATAATCACAGATAAGTGGAAATAATACGTGTAAAGAGTCCCATGCTCCACAATAACCGTTAAGCCTGTATCGTCACGATACCCACTATACACCACTTTTCCCTGTGCTGCCACTTTGATTGGAGCACGCTCTTGCCCGTTGACCATGTCAATACCACGATGCACACTCTCATATCTTCTGCCGTCTTGTAACGTTAACTCTCTGTGTTCACCAAAATAACTCGTTACTGTCGGATTGTCTAATGGCAAACTCAATCCTGTATGTGTTTGTAGCGAATGACGAGTCAAATAGGGTTGAACAAGCAACACATAAAACATATTGCCATAATCATACCGATACGCATACCCTTTTTGTGTGCTTATCGCATTCACATAGTCTACCTTTTTCCCATTTGATTGGGCATGACTAAACTGCTCAGCTAACTCAAACGACCACGGACGATTACCCACATAATCAATGAACCCTCCACCATAGTTGTATGCTTGAACAACCGTCCATATATCTGTTTGGTATCCTTTTGCTTTGTCTAACATGGTTTTAAAATGGATAACCCCTTGCTTAATACTATCATCAGGAGTAGTGATATTGCCTATCTTTCCGTCAATGCTCTCACTGGATTGCATAGGATCTACCCCCTCGCCCTTACTTTCTACTTCCATAATCGCCAACAAATACGGCACATACTCACCTATCCCCTGTTCTTTGGCATAATGTGTCAGTGTGTCTTGATACATCAGCACTTTAGGTGATAAGGTATTGCTTTTTACCTGTATGCCTGTAAAGCCTTGTCCAGCCCCTACTAATAACATGACCACACAGAATACACAAAATGGCAAACACCCCAAACACCCTATCCCTCTTTTCATCATCGTTTACTCTCTCTTAATTTTCTCAGTTCTTCTTCAAAATCCGTATGTCCTACCTTATTGATGTACTGACGATAATTTTTTTGACGCATAAAACGTTGACGCAACGAATTATTTTTCGCCTGTACACTATTGTCTTGATAGACACGCTTATCCTCATGATACGTTTCTTTATTGGTATGATACACATGCTTATTCTCTTGGCGTTCATCACGATAGACAGTGACAGAATACCTATCTCTATGCATGCCGTCAAACATCTTATTCTCACCACTTTCTTCTCTTGTGGTGGTAGCTTTATCACGATTATTTCCTTTCATCTCACGTACGATATGGTTTAAAAACTCATCATTATAGGGGTTATTGTCGCTATATCTATGTATGTTGGCATGCGTACGAGGGGCAACTGAGGCAGAGAAATTCCCAGTTGTCAATAAGCTAAACAGTTTGGTTTTATTTTTCCAACATAACACCACAAACACATATTTGACAAACGTTGCCACAAACAACACACTAGCGTCAAATGTTCGTCCAGAACCAAACGCAAGTACGGCTTGGTCTAATACATTGAATACATAAAAGATAATCAATGCCAATAATGTGGCTAGTGGACTGACTGAACAGACCATAAGCATTTGAGAGATATATTTAAACAGTACGGCATTAAACCGAGGAATAAATGACACAATAGACAGCACTGGCAAACAAAAAATCATCAGCACTAAGATTAATTGTACAATCACTCTCATCATCAGAATAAGGACAATAATACCCCCTACAATAATGGCTTTAAAAACACTAATCAAGGAAATAAATACTTTATCTATGCCCTTATACGATTGAAAAAATACTTCTTTTTCTTTATCGGCTAATAATTCTTTTTCTTCAATCGCTTTTTTGACATTTTCTGTGCCTACTGGAATAAGATATTTTTCTGCCTTTTCATCATAAGTAGGCAATCCAAAATTAACCGTCATAAAACTATCCATAATCAAATGCTCAAACATAAAATCACGTAAAATCTCAATACTGTCTTTATCTTGATTATCTTCTCTTTGAGCATGTAATGGCGACACAACACCTTTGACAATTTCAGTTTCAATGGCATGCACAACGGTTTGTACATTTGTGAGGAGTTCTGCTCCTTTATGATAAAACCCAATATTTAAAGCTAACACACTCAAAAAAACCAAGGCAAAACGATTGGCAGATTTGACAGATACCACTAAATACTGAAAAAAATAATACATTCCCCCTATAAACACAATCGGGATAACAAACGTTTCAAATAGTCTATGATATAACCCTGTCGCCACAGAAAAAGCAATGGGAGAACCAATAGACACAATATCAATTTGACGAATCAAAGACAATAAAAAATCCATGGCTTGATACAACAACTTGGTCAACCCAAAAAAGAGGTTACATACCCATAACGTCATATTTTCAATAATCTTATCTGCTCTTCCCCACATGGAATCTCTATTCATGTGTACCACAAAACTTTCTAACATGTACGTTGCTCTCATGTGTACACCCCCTACACAAATTGCTGTTCTAATTCTGATAACTCTGTCTTATCAACTGTCTTAAACAATTCTGCTACTTCCTCAAATGGACAATGTATACTTATCTTTTGACACCGTCCAAAGTGGTCTAAATACAAACACTGTCCTTTAATAAACTGACTAAGATAGGTTTTATGCTGTTCCGTCACTGGAAGCCTAAGGTACTTCAAAATCTCCTCACGCTCGCTTGGTTCATCAAAGGCAAAAAACGTGCCAAAATTTCCCTTGTCATCTTCTGAAAAATCTTTAACCGATTGAGTGCCTAATATCAATGCGTTGTTGAAACTCCGTCCTATGCGTTTCATCTCACGCATAATGGCTTGCCCAATAGCCGTTGAAAAATAAACCCACGCTTCATCAACATACGTTACCGTAAAATCTTCAGGATTAGACCCAAATACTTTAGAAAAATACCCTAAGGCATACATCACCAACATGCTGTAGTCTTGACTTGGCGTATAATCACTTTTTGGGGTATTTATATCTGGTAAATCTAAACGTTTCAAGCCTAGAATTGTATTTTTTGTGTCCACACTCAACGGCTGACTCTGCTCATTGCCAAATACTAACATGAGTATACTATGCTTTACTTTTTCAAAAATGGTTAGTCCACATGCATGCACCACTTTATCCTCACAAGCCATTAAACGTTCCACAACATTCATTAAGCCTACTTTTTTCCCTTTTTCACGTTCTTTAATCACCTCATTTAAATATTGTGAGAGATACACTTGTTGAATATCACGTTCTTTGAACGGATATAATGTATAAAAAATCGTTTCAGCCATGCCTTTTGCTTCTGCTCCCTCAAGACATAAAATAGGGTCTAACACACCATGATACGTGACATCATCAGCGTCTAACGTCACAAATGTAAAATTCTCACGAAGATGTTGCACAAGATACGGATAGTTTTGTTGGATAGTCGGATTGTTGATGACCTCTAAATAACGGTATTTCTTTTCATTTTTCACATCAATGTACACTGATTTAGTGAAAAAAGACAAATAAAAATGAATCAAATTAATAAGGAATGATTTGCCTTTCCCGGTTTCTCCAGTCACCACAATATGTGGACTGTCCGTTTTAGCCCCCTTGACTCCCTTATTGACGATAGTTGGGTTAAATAATACAAGATTATGTGACGAATAAATCGCTTTTTCTAAACTTTCTGGTGCCCCCACATTCGTATCTACTCGTCCAATATAAAACCCTGTTCGCATGCCTATACGATTATTGGAAAATAAAGCATGTTCACAAAATCCTTTCACAGTAGACACATGATACCAAAGTACCCCTTGCTTTTTAAGATGTCCTAAAAAGCCTTTCATAAACAAACCGTACTGGTCAATCAATCCTCGCACAAAATAAAGGTGTTGTTTATTCATATATCCGATGACCTCTTGAATACGTTTGGATAACTCATCTTCTGTTCGTCCATAAACGGCTACAGTGGCTGTCCAGCTTACAAAAGAATCACTCTCAGCTTCCACTCTATTCAACACATCATCAATAATATCGCCAGTCTTGACTTTTTCCCTCGAAATCTCGCCGTTCTTTTCGTAATTTTCACTCACAATATTGTTTAATCGGTCTTTTGAATGTTCTGCTTTTCGTTTAATGCCCCCAAATACCCCATTGACTGCTTCATGAAACACTTGATAATATAATTCCACTGGAAAATCAAAGCGTGTCACTAATTCTGATAAATCATTCCCTGTCAAAATATCGTCCGTACTCGCCAAAGGCAAGAACGCAACATAACTTTCTCCGTTACAATTCCCTAAATGCACTTGCCCTAACGTTGAAAAATCCAATACTCCCTCACACACTTGAGCAATATGTTCATGCACACGTTCATCTTCAATTGTATGTGGCATATTCCGAATAAAATTCATTCTCGTTAAATAATACATCTCCTCTTGAGATAAACGAGACACATTCAACTCAGATAAATCGCTATAGGCTTGGTGTTCCAATTCCTCATAAGCCTCGTGCCAATTCTCTTGTTTAATCGTATACCCAAAAAACGCACTAATGCTTTTTATCCATTCTCTGCCCACCTGTTTAGCCCCTGTCTCTTTGACTAAAAGAGGGGTTAAGGGCAATCCAATATACCACTCATACACATACGCACGCCCCATTTCCTGATGAACCATGTCTAGCACCCTTTGACAATAGGTATCTACAATATCTTGGGTGTGATGTGGCATTAGGTTAACAACATGTTGGAATCTTTCTTCAAGCGTCATATCTCTTGGCAACAACCGAATGTCTATTGCACCATAATGAAGTAACCTATCAATGACGTGCTTGTTTTTCTGATTAAGCGTTTGTCTAGCAAGCGTATCAATCGTAGAGATAAACTCAGAAGATACTTTATAATACGCACACACCTTGTCATCTTCCGTTAACACAAGGTTACCATAAATGGCTTTAATCGGATAAGGTTTCTTTTTCATCTGGTTCTCCTTTCTTAAATACAATAACCTGTTCTACATCAACTAGCCTATGGGTAATGGTTCGCTTGCCATGACGAAACCCAAATGTACACTGAAAACAGATAAGGTGATACAGGTATGCCCCTAAGGCTCGACCGTCTTTTTTGACATCTAACAACAGTTTGGTTAAGAGGAACGGTATGCCCACATAAACCAACACATACGCCATACTCATGCCCCCTAACAGTGAAATCACAAACGAAAAGAGTGTGGCACTCACTAATGCACACACCCCAAAAACACCAAAAGCGACCAAACGTTTGGGTTTCGTAAACGAAACATCTTTATAAATTTTTTGAATTAAATACGGCACTTTCAATGCCCTTGCATAATTAAATTCCATTTAGCTCACCCCAAATAAAATTTTAAATGGTAAAGATAACATGTCAAGAAACTCTCTGGGATAACTTAAAAAGGCAAACGCAAAAGCCCCTAAAGCCAAAATCCCAATAAATCGCCCATAGCGTTTTTCTTTTATTGACAGGGTAATCAACACGGCAAGTGCAATAACAACACCCCATTTTAAATTCTCTGAAAGCCAACTCCACAATCCTTGTGTATTCATTTATTTTTCTCCTTTTCCTTAATTAATATACTGTATATCACGTATCACATATTTCCCGTCTTGGTGCGTTAACACCACGGAAAAATGTGTCTGGAACACAAAGCCACCCATATCTTTAAACCCAACTTTAACCAATGCCTGTAGCTCGCCTTGTCCATGTGTATACACATCAAGTTTTTCAATTTTAAAAAACGTCAATCGTCCGTCTAAACCAAACGGCTCACTCATCATATACTTTAACTCGTCACGATTGCCCACAACAAATTTTTTGAAAAATTGTTCTAAAAAAGCATGAACCCCTTTGACCTCTTGCGTATCCACTCTATCACTATCAGATAATTTCAGCGTTTGTACCACATGACCACTCAATGTATACTCTGGTCTTGATGTCGGGTAAGGTTCTGAAACAATCACAAACTTATCATACTCATACACAAATGGAATCGCCACATAATTACTCACTTCTGTTTGTTTTAATTCCACTGTTTTGATAACCTTATCCTGTTCCGTCTTTTCTTTTTCAACGGGTTCACTTACCACATAATGCACCCAAAAAATCGCCACATAACGCTCTTTTTCCCGTTTCAGTCCCACAAAACTATAATTCTTTTTTTCCCTTGTCGCATGTGTGAGTGGCGATTGATTAACCCCTACAGCATAAAAGGGTTTAAGTTGTTGTTCTCTTGTTTTAATGGCTTCACTATCTTTTGGAACGTTCACATAAATATCCAAAAAATCTGACATAAAAAACTGTAATGCTCTGTGATCTATATCAGACACTTTCTCAACAGCCTGTTGTTGTTCTGTCAATGTCTTGATGTCTTGTTGAAGATGCAAGACCTGTTGCGTGATCACAAGCATGCGAATAAACACACCCACAAATACAAGCACAAATCCAACACTCACCCCTCGAACAACACGCTTGGCTAACACATAATCAATGACTTTCTTGCTCCGTTCTTTAGATTTTTTATGTTTTTTTCCCCACATACCTACTCCTTTCATGCCGTATCGCCTACACACATCTCATGTCATCCTCATCTTCCTCACACGCCAACACATCTTGCGTCATAACAGCAATAATATCTTCATATTTTTTGGTTAAGGTGTTTCCTAAAAGTGTATCTCGAACAATCGTCCACCTATTTGCCTTATCTACTTCAAGGAGTGTTTTTAAACTTCGCACATAACTATTCTGAAAATACCTTAATTGCCTATCATAACTTGTCGCAGATGGCTCAATCTTTAACTCGATTTTTTTCACACCATTCATCAATTTCTCCCAAGGTTTCCACATCGTGTGTTTATCTTTTTCAAAAAATTGTAAGCGACTGAATAACACCCCTAACGTGACCTCGGACAAGTCATGTTGTTTAAGCAATTGTAGCACTATGCCTTGAGCCATATCGTCCATAAAGCGTAACTCATATCGGTTCTTAATCCTAAAATCTGACACAGGTTGCCTAAACTTTCGGGCTAATTCATAATTTTTTTGGTACATACATACTCTTAATTGAGATGAACGACTCCCAAAATACACCGTAACCCCTACTTTTTCGAACATCTCACAATCTTCTTGATATTCTAAAGAATATTTCGGCTCAATCCGTCTGAAACGTGTTGAAAATTCACGTCTTTCGATTTTATCAATGACTTCTGATAACTTAAAGTATTCTGCATAATCATCTAAAGCCAAATCAATCCGTGTGACTTTTCCTCCTTTATTCAAGGCATGCCGTAAAAACTCAAACCATGTCACATCACGTTCCACTAAATACCGTTCAAGTAATCGACATCCTTGTCCACTTAAACTTAACAAACACCCCATATCTATTCGTTCTTCTTTGCACTGCAAGATAATCAATTTATCTAGTTCATACTTAAACCCATAATTGTAACGGTTCGTTTCCGACTTTTTAAAAAATTCTGGGTTCATGTGCAACACGTTTTGAATAATATACTTTACATCAGTGATATTAAACTGAATATGTAGCCAGTCTATCATCACATCAAGTTCATACCGTTGTTGATACTGTTTTTGTAGTAAAGTCAATCTGTTCAATATGTCATCAGTCATTTGTCGATGTCCAGTTTCAATATGATGAACATACTGCCGTGTTACACCTAATTCTTTTGCCAGTTGACTGAGCGATAATCCGTATTCTCTCCTAAATTCACTTAACATGTTACCTCCACATCTTGTTGACATTTATTTTAAGACGTGTCAACTAAAATTATCCTTGATATAACAACGTTTTCCCTATATTCCTGACACGGTTTTCTTAGGTCTGACCCCCCTACTTAGTGTACGGGGGTCAGTTGTCTGTGGTGGTTTTCTCCACCACAGACCCTACTCACCCTGCCAGCCCTACCTGCCGACTTTTTGCCGTTCATGATAGAGTTTGCCTATCTCCTCAACAAAGTTAAACCCTTCAGGGACTAAAGGCGAGTAAAACTCCCTCACGTCAAATGTGCCAATAGAGGCATACCCAAATCCTTTAACCAACTTGGACATAAACGTCTTATCTGTTTCTCCAAACATCATCGTGTATCCTGTCGCACTCATTCCCCCTAAAGCAATCCTCAAACCGAACTGGTCACGTAATTTCGTATCTAAATCTTGCCCATCTGGGCGTTGCATGCCCAAAATGACAAAAAAACCTAATTGTCGCCCTAACAAAATAATCTGATTTAACCATTTATCCACACTTGTTCGTTCTTTGTAGTCAAGTGAACCAATAAAGGCAGAATATTCATCAAAAACTAAAATAACAGGGTTAAGCCCTACATCTGAATAAATCAATCCTGTTTGTTTATTCGCTAATCGGTCAAATTCCTCTTGCCTGTCTAACATGGCTGCATAAAATAATTTAATACTTACCAATATATCCTCTGTTTTACAGGACACAAGATTTTCTAAAGACGGTATCGTTTTTAAATAAGATAGGTCGGTTTTCTTAGGGTCAAGAATAACCACATCTGCCCCAATTTTCAAAAATGAGTATAACAAAGATAATATCATAAAGGTTTTCCCTGAACCTGTTCCCCCAACCACTAAACAATGTGGAATAGAGGCATAGCGCCAATACAGATTTTTAGTTAATTGGATACGTTGTGTGGTCGGCATAATATCTGTCACTAGAATTCTCGATTTTTCCGGAGCATACAACATCTTATAGGTCATATAGCCCTCTTCACTCACATACTCGTACGTGTCTGCATATAAGGCAATGGCTAATTCTTCCATAAATTTTGGCATGTGTGACTGCCATTTGGCAAAATCGGTTTGAACAGATACACGAATAAATGACCCATCCACTTTATAATATATTTTTGGGTATTGAATAATACGCTCCGTATCCTTACCAGTCAATATATCTTTACTTTTTTGGGTGATGTACATGTTGTCATGATATATCCTTTTGGCAATCATTTGCCTATTTTTACAGTGCCGTAACATCGTAAACAGAAACGACCGTTCACTACGTAAATACATAAAAAAAAGGCATGCCACAACAAACGGAATAAGCAAGATAATCAATCGACTATCTTGCCAGTTCCCATGCATGATATCACTATACGCTCCTGTTTGATAAATCAAAACATACCCTAAATACCCCGACAGGACAATAAACGGCATAAAATAGAGCATACACAAATACAACAGATTAAATCGCTCACCTAAATGGATACGTGTGCCTCTATGTTTATAATGCTTACCTATCATTTCACATCTCCCAAATGATGACCAATCGCAACCATACGCTTTTGAGCAGCGTTTCGTTGCTCATTTGCGCTATAATATCCTCGCAAACATTCTTGGAACACTTCAACTTCATAGCGTGCCAACTTCATAGCTTCCTCTGATTTAAGCAAAGCATTTAATTGTCCTGCCAACGCATATGCCTCGTCAAATCGGTAACTCGTTAATACTTCTGATAATTCTGATGCCACTTTCTTTAATTGTCCTAAAATATTCATGTATTCATTCTCCTTTTTTATGCTTTATTGTCTTGTTTGACTTGAGTATTCTCTTGTTTAACTTGAGTGTTCTCTTGTTTTGCTTTTTGAGAAATAGGGATAACATTATCAACCGTCACGCTAAACCCTGTATTCACTCGATTACTATTCACATCTAAAATCGCAAAGGGTTCTAATTTTGGGTTAATTAATTCAACTTCTTGCCCAATGTCAATTGTCAATAGGTCACTTTGCTTCTCAAGTGACACATTAACAATAAAATCAACCCCACTTACTTCATCAATAATCTGATAACGATAGTCTTTGACTTCTCCAGCTAGCTCATGCGTTTGTGGATAATTACGGTACGAATTAAACCCCAAAAAGACCAATTTTCCAAATGTTTTATGGTAATTGATTTTATAATTTTCAAAATCAATAAACGTTCCTGCCATTATTCTCTCTTGTTCTCTCGACAACTGTCTCACGTCAATTAATTCATGTGTTTGTCTCATCGTTCCTTTTGATTTTTCGATAGTTTCTCGTTCTTGTCTTAGTCGATTAAATTTATCTAACGGTGTTTTAACTGTATTTTCCATACTTTACCCCTTTCTTATTTCACTTTATGACTTTTTTTAATATCATCAGCATAAATCACGGCATTAGGCACAACATTATCGCCAATCCGTTGAAACCCAACATGAACAACTGGATTAACCACCTCTACTACTGTATTCATAGGCAAATCAATAGGCGTCACATGCTTTGTGTTGATAATAATATCTTTACCTAGACCACTATACGAGATTAATTTATAGCGAATGCCAACAACTACTGGTTCACGTTTCCCTTGAACCCTCTCTGTTAATTCCACATATTGTCCAAAATATCTTAGTATACCTAATTCATTTTCAATACTTACTACATTTAATGCCATATCTTTTTACTCCTTTTTTCTATTTTGAATTAATATCTTCTCAAGGGGACTAGTCCCCTTGAACCCCTTTAGCCTCCAGCCTCAGCCAAGCAGATAGTGCCATGTTCTAGGCGTGTGTTTGGACTAGGACAAACTCAACTCCTTATGCTCCTTACAGTCCGCTACCGTTGACTTTCCCCTTTTTTCGCGTTGGTGCGTTGTCGCCGACAACTCAAGCCAAGACGTTTTCGTAGGTTAGCGTGTTGTCGCAAAACCAGTGTAACGCGAAAAATCGTCCTTTTTAGACTCCTCTATACATAAAGAGTGTCATGTCATGCTCTCCATAAACTCATTAAACATCGGAATATCTCCGAGCATATCATAGGCTTCTGCTTGATTCATCATGCCTTCTTCAATACAGTCATTTATGATTCTCCTCATGTGCCAACACAATTCTTCATACGTCCCATTTTCGAGAATATAATCTCCATGATGTGTCATACTGTATGTTTTCTCTCCATGTTTATGGTATTCAATCTCAATTTCATAACGTGGCATGTTTAATGCACTCCTTTATACTATTTTTTATGTAAACTAAAAAGAGTTAGCACATTCCTCTAACTCTCTCACTATGTTAGTGTTTATGCGTTTTGTTTTTGGTGTAGTATCCATGCTCCACCTAAAACAGAAACAAAACCAATCAACGTAAACAGCACACTATCCTCACTTCCTGTATACAACAATACCGGTTGTCTAACCGTAAAGGATTGATTCTCATCTGTATTGTCTACATGTTCACTGATAAGGTGTCCTTTTTCCACTGTTCCATTGTGTTCAATGACTTCAAATACTTGTTCCATAATGGTATACTTGCCTGCAGGTAACTTACTTGTATCAATCTTGTCTAGTCTTACGCTCACTTCTCCGTTGCCGTCTAGTTCCAAGAGTTGTTCGACTTGTTCGCCAACAACCTCATCAGTACCGTATTTAACCACCCATGTCCTTACTAGGACTTTCCCATGTTTAAAGTCTGTATACGTTAATGTGTCTACAAGTTCCTTATGTTCACCTACGGTCATGTCTTTTGTGCCACCAATTTTGGCAAACGTGTTGATTTTTGGCTCTAATACTTTAACTGTTTGCTTTTTATTGGCTAAATCAAAATGGACAGCCACTCGTTCGCCTTTATGGTATAATTCTTCTCCGAATACTGTATCGCCATAATGTCCAAGAGGAACATCAAAGTAAAAGACTTCTTGATGTGTGGTATCTATTGCGATAAATGTACGTTTTTGTGTGCCTAATAATTGTCCACCACCCGTAAACATGTTGGCAACAACCTCATACTCTTGACCGATGACAAGTTGGTCAAAATCAGCAATTTCTTTAATGTGTTCATGTGTGTACACCACTTTGCCACCTGTTTCTGATGTTGCTTCTGTTGTCACTCGTGGCTCTGTGACCGTTATGGTTTGCTTTTTATTGGCTAAATCAAAATGTACGGCAACTTGTTCATCTTTACGATACAATTCCTCTCCGTACACTAAATCCCCTATATAGCCTTTAGGCACAGAAAATTCAAATGTTTCTGTGTGTGTTGTCTCTTTTGCCACAAACTCACGTTCTTGGCGAGCGTATGCTTTCCCTGTTGTATCATATTGCGTCGCATACACGGTATACGCTTGTCCAACGACAAGATTAGTCATTGTTGCCACTTCTCTATGTGTGTCAAACACATCGCCTATTTTTCCCCCACTAAGTGTAGTCGCTTCTGTCACAATTGTGGGGATTGGCTCATTGGTCACCTCAATTGTTTGTGTTTGACCTGGAGTTACAGTCACATCAAAACGTTGCTCATTTAAGAAATACCCTTGTTTTGCTTGAGTTTCTTTGATATAGAAAGGTTTGGTTGTATCCTCAATAGTAAATACGAATTCTCCTTTATCATTCGTCACCCCTTTAGTTATTAAGGTATCCGTATCATCAAACATACCAAACTCTACACCGTCCAATACATGACCACTAGACGCATCTGTTTTAATCACTTTAACGTGTCCATTTTTGACAACATCAAGGGTGATAGTTGCACTTTGTGGGTCTTTAATACGTAATTTCGCAACAGTTTGGCTACCGTCAGCACGATAAATAATTGACGGTCCATGAATTCCAGTATTAATAGGTTGCTCAAAGTATAATTCTCCATTTTCAGCATGTTCAGTAGCTGTTACTGTCAATTGATTTCCATTTAAAGTAGTTGTAAACCCATTAATTTCATTAGGGATAACAAGATTTTGAACCACATTATACTCATCTGTCAACGTGATACTCTCGCCGACTTTAACCGTAAAGGATTGTCCATTCCAAGAGGTTGTTTGTTTATGGGTATTCACTTTATCCATTACATCAGCCTTAAACGCTTGGTATTGTTCCATTGTGACACCGTCACGTGCTTCTTGAATAGACCACCCCAACAACTCATATACAACTGCATTCGTCAGATGTACATTGAGATGAGATTGTTGCACAAAATACCCGTAATAGTAAACTAATGCAATTTTTCGTCGTAACTCTCCATCAATAGAATATCGACGCCCACTTGATGACGCTAATTCCTCAACATCATCAAATTCTTTCCCCGTATATCCAACTTCATGAGCGTACGTGGTTGGGTCTAAACAGATAACCACTTCACCGTTTATTGTTAAAATTACTGCCCCTTTATACCATGTGTTTTGTGTTGCCTGTGGATGCCTAAACTCGAAATAAGGTTGCACACTGGATTCTATTTTTTGTAGTGTTGCACTGTCTGCAAAGACAACCTTTGGACTTTTTTGAAATATTATTCCGGTTAGTGTTCCGAACAGAACACCTAATATTAACGCTAATGTTTTTACTTTTTTAATCACGTTTTTGCACTTCCTTTTTGTCATTTCTTTTGTTTGTTAATTTATATCACATCGATTTTTTTATTGGTTTGGTAATACACATCTGCTGACTCAATATCAAAAATGCTATCTAATACATTTTGCACTCTATCTATATCGTCTTGTGCAATCTGATCCCAAAGTATCGCTTCCATATCTTCGTATCCGTCACAATCCATATCGTATATAATTTTAGCAATGACATCTTCGGCATTGACTCTCAATCGTTCTTTTTCTGCGATATACCACCCATAACGCTCGCAAACGTCTATGTCCTCCCATTGTTCACGCAAATCTTCGATAGGTAATACGTTACCGTTTTTTATGACGTATGCATTTTTTGGAATTTCATTTATTTTCATTTTTTACCCTCTCCTTTTCGTATTTTATTTTCCCTAAGCAAAATAAAAAGCCCTAGTAATAGGACTTTTTTTATCTTAATGCCAATCTATTGTATAAGTCACTGTACCGTCTGAATAAACAACAACATCTATCCAGTACCCTTTTTTCATTTCTCTTCGTTTACTTTCTGCCCATTTTTCAGCTTCTTCCATAGTCGCAAATTCCATGCCACTATTGCCTAGAGAACCTATACGATGCTTCTGCGTTGTCGCTTGCGTTGTTTCTACTGGTTTTTGGGTTGTTTGTACCGTTGTTGTTACGGGTGCTTGCGTGGTTTGTACGACTGCCTGTGTTTGAACTGGAGTAGGAGTTTGTGTTGAACGTTGAGTGTATGTCGGTTTGGATTGTACAACTGGTTGGCTAGTTTCATCTTGACGTGGTGCTGAATTGTGGTTCTCTTTTGCTTGTGTAGTCGCTTGTGCAAGTTGTGTTGCTTGGTGTTCTTGTTGTTTTTTCTTCACTTGCTCTTTTACCTCAGCAAGTTTTTCTTGTAGTTTTACCTTGTCTTGTTGATTTTCTATAGCATCTATTTCTTTTTCAATTTCAGCAACATTTGTATCTGCACTCACTTCTACGGCAAGCATACTTTCTACCTTACTCTCTTGAGCAATCTCACGAGATGATTTTGTCATTTGAGATTGTACGCTTAACTGTGTTGTCGCTTTGGTTGTAGTACTTTCTACTTTCACAATTTCTTGTTTTTTCCCACTCAATCCAAATACAACCACTCCACTAAATAACAACGCAACGGCAATACCACTCCCAATATGTACCTTATATTGATTAACCCACTCTTTTACTTTTTCAACATTCATCTCAACGACTCCTTTACTTTTTTTGTTTTTATTATATCGCTTTAAAATCTAATAAACAAGCCTTTTTACACTTGATTTGCCTTATATTACACCATTTATTGTATGGTTATTTAAGGTCCATCTGGTTCTTTCCAGTCGTTCACCTCCCTAAAGACAGTAAGCCACGCTAATATCTGTTCATCACTTTTACTTGTGACACTAATGTGACGCTCAGCCCCTAGCTCATCAACATAAAAGATAACCAGTTCAATGGGTGTGTTCACATCATTATCCCCAGAAAGAAGGACAATTGCTCCTGCATTCTTGAGTTTAGTATATAAATAAAAGCCTTGCCTATCCTTATTTTCTAGTAGTGTAGGGTATTCTTTAGCGTAAATTCGACCTAATTCTGTAATAATATCATCTTGCGTCT